>JAIQGI010000060.1 GCA_020072565.1 Terriglobia bacterium | reverse complement strand
GCGGAAGTTCAAAAAGGCGAGACAATGGAATGGCTGGTGGAGGATCGAAACACTTTCATCCTCAAGCGCGTCCGCTCCCGAAACTCATTTCTCAAAAAGCGACACGCTCCTTAACTTGACGCGCATGCCTGAAGGGGCGGCACATATATATTTGAAATAACGTCACCAGAATATCTGACGCTCAATAGTAAAAGCTCAACGCAGCTCAACGCAGAGGCCGCGGAGGAAAACAGAGAGCGCGGATTCATACCTCTCCGCCTCCCTGTGGGCCTTTACGTTAATCCTTTGTTATTCGCCGGGACCTACTTTCCGCCCAGGAGGCGCAGGCAGCTCAACAGCCCGACGCGCGCGCACCAGCCCATGTTGAACGGTTCAGTGTCTGTGGTGTTGGCCGGCGTGTCGCCGACCGAGTGATAGAAGGGGTCGCCGTCCACGGTCACCATCCCGGGCTTCTCTCCCGCATACCAGTTAAGGGGCGGGAAGCCCTCGGTCACCGGCTGGGTGCGCTCCCGGTCCCAGGCGGAGGTGTAGAGCGTCACCGCCGGGTACAGGGTCGCGCCTGGAGTCCTGGCATTCTGGAATACGTAGGAGTCGGTTCCCCCCTGGGTCTTGACGCTGGCGGCGTGCTCGGGGAAGCCGCGGGTGCCGAGATGGTCCTTCATGACCGCGCGCACCAGGGTGATGAGTTCCTTGTTCACCGCGACATCGTCGGGCTCGACGTAGAGCGCGTCCTTCGACGCCCCGAAGCCGGACTGGTCGTAGTTGAACACCGCTTGCAGGCGGCAGGGATCCTTGTCCATCGCCGCCACGTATTCGCGCGTCGAGGACATCTCGCCGCCCCAGGAGGCGAAGCGGAGATCCCAGGCCGGCTGCGGCATCGCGCCCGACTTCACGGCTGCCGCCGCGGCGCGCGCGATTTCGAGCACAATGGCCACGCCGGAGGCGTTGTCGTTGGCGCCCGGCCCGCCCGAGTCGGAGTCGCCGTGGGCGCAGAAGAGCACGTATTTCGAGCGGTCCTTGCCCGGCAGCGTCGCCACGACCGTCTCGGCCGGACCGTTGCCGGACTTCCCTTCGACCGCGAACGAGACGCGCACCTTTTCGCCGGCTGCCAGCCGCTCACGCAGCGGGTTCGCCTCCTTCGGTGAGACGGCAATTAACGGGATCGCCCACGTCCCGCGCGCGCGGCCGACACTCGGCCACCCCGATGCGGACGACCTGCCGTCGAACAGCACCGCCGCGCACCCGGCCGTCGCATCCGGCGTCGGGTTGGTGGAGATCAGGCAGACGGCTCCCGGCGCTGCCTGCAGCGCCAGCGGACCTTCGCCCTTCCCGGATGGCGAGCCCGTGAACGGCCAGCTCGTCTTGAGCACCGAACCGCCGCTTCCCGCCGCTTCAGCGAACGCGCGGATCTCGCAGGACACCGGCTGGTACCAGTCGCGGGGCGCGTCCTGCCGCACGGTCACCTCCAACCCCGCCTCGCGGAAGGACGCGGCAAGCCAGGAGGCCGCCTCATGGTTCGAAGGCGACCCGTACGCGCGCGTGCCGAAGCCGACCAGCCGGCGCACGGTCTCCACCATGCGCGTTTCGGAGATGGTGGCGGCCAGCGCCCGCTCGGCCGTGAGGCCCTGCTCCGCCTGCCCGCCCCGGGCTGCCTGCCGGGACGCGCCGGCGCCGGCCAGCAGGCAAGCGGCGAGAACAACGGTTATGCCATAGCTACATTTCCGGGACATCAATCACCTCCACGAGTAGACGAGTCGAACCTCGAGCCAACAGGATACACCAACCACCCCGCCGTTCAGCAGATCGTCGGGTCAGAATGCGTTTGCGAACCCAGCCCGCGTCTGACCGCGCGCAGGTTCCGAAGACAGTCCCCAAAGACGGAAAGCGGCCACGAATGGCACATTCGTGAATTTCGCACTACTTGCCCACAGATCCCCGCCATTTAGGCAAGAAAAGCAAAAGCTCTGCGCACAGGTCGCAGAGGTCGCGGAGAAAAGTCATGCAGAAGCGAAAATCCTCTGCGGGCTCCGCGACCTCTGCGTCGAGGCTTTAGGTTGCAGATATTCCGCGCCGTGCCATTCGTGGCTGGCTTTTACGGCCTCCATTTGATGGCTGATTATCAGCCACGATCATGCTCCAGGTGATTCTCCAACCTTCAAGGCGGATAGAAACCGTCTTGGATGCTTTGGATTAAGTCTCCCGGCGTGCCGATTGCAAAAGGGAGTTTTAGCGCCTGTTTCCCGTTCAGAAAATGCTCCTTGTCATGGGTGACAAACCAATCCGGTTCGGCGCGGATGGCCTCCGCCAGTACCCGTGCGTCCGGCGCGTATTGAACATGCTGCCGGGCGCCCTCAACCTGGATTTCTGTGGGCGCTGGAGATGTTTCCACCCGCCCGGCGTCGAGAAGCTGTGCCAGGACCGGCCGCGAGGCCATCGCTTTGCGGCGCACAACCTCATCGGCTTCACGCAAGACGGTTGGCCCGACCATAAGGCGCAACACACCCGCTTCCGCCAGGCAAAAGAGTTTGCGCGCCCCCCCGGTTGGGGAGAACACGGCGGCAAAGGGTACGCTCGTATCCAGAAAGGCTTTAAGGCTTTTTGGCGTCATATTCGGCGCGCACTTCCCGCAGGGTGGCCAACATCGATTCAAGGGTTTCACCGGAGTCTTGCCATGCTTTGGCGAGCTTATCGGCAATCTCATCAACCCGTGAGCGGCGCGGACTCATGACCACCACGCCATCACCCAAATCAATCAGAGTCAGCGTGTCTCCCTCGGCGATGTGGCTTTGCTCACGCAAATCTTTGGGAAGGGTGATGACGCCCCGGCGCACCACCTGCACATGATAAATATTGTTCATGTTCTTCTCCATAATCCGCAAATCCGCAGATCAGTATAACGGATTTTCCGCAGCAATCAAGCGTGTGAAGGCATTTGAGATGCAGCATCACGCGGTTTCCAGCTTGAAACCAGCCGGAGGGCACGGCTTCGCTAACCGTGATTGTTTGCGGACGCGGATTTTCGCCGGCGCGAACTTTTGCCGACCTGGTATTGAATTCGCGTAGAATGGATGTCCACCATGGGAGGCGGCTGCTATCATTGTCTGCCGGCCGCGTCCGGACTGGTCGCAGCTGGCCTGCCGGAAGGGGAATGATGCGAACTCTGATAGCGTCGTTATTAGCCTTCGTGGTCATCCAGCAGGTATCCGGTTCACGTGTGGCTCCCTGGGTTCCGGACAATGGCGATGGGACCTATCATAATCCGGTCATCTATGCCGACTACTCCGACCCTGACGTCGTGCGCGCAGGCCGGTATTTCTATATGGTGTCGTCCAGTTTTGTCTCAACGCCCGCCCTGCCTGTTCTCCGGTCTCCCGACCTCGTGAACTGGCGCATTGTCGGGCACGTGAGCGAAAACCTTCCGGCGCCCGTGTTCGATGCGCCGCAGCACGGCAAGGGTGTCTGGGCGCCGAGCCTCCGCGAGCATGCCGGCCGGTTCTACGTTTATTATGGCGACCCTGATCTGGGAATTTTCATGTCGTCGTCGGCAAATCCGGAAGGGCCCTGGGATCCGCTGTTTCTCGTGCGCGATGCGAAGGGTTGGATCGATCCATGCCCGCTTTGGGATGATGACGGCCAGGCATACCTAGTGTAGTGCGTCAAACAGATCTTTACTTATGACAGCCATGAATTCGACAGAAACCCTTGTCTTTCCTGCAAATCATATGTCAACGGACTTCTGACTCACTACACTAGTGCATGCATGGGCAAAGAGCCGCGCCGGATTCAACGGGGTGCTGACAGTGTGCCGCATGAGTCCTGACGGGAGGCGCATCCTGGACGAGGGCCGGCCCGTATTCGAGGGCGGGGACAGGCATCCCACCATCGAGGGGCCCAAGTTTTACAAGCGGAATGGCTACTACTACATCTTCGCGCCGGCCGGCGGCGTCGCGACCGGTTGGCAGGTAGCGCTGCGCGCGAGGAGTGTGTTCGGACCCTACCAGGATCGCATCGTCATGCACCAGGGCAAGACCGCAGTCAATGGCCCACACCAGGGCGCCTGGGTCGAAACGGCCCGCGGCCTGTCATGGTTTGTTCACTTCCAGGATGCGGATGCGTATGGACGCATCGTCCACCTGCAGCCTATGACATGGCATGACGACTGGCCGGTGATCGGGAATGACCCGGATGGTGACGGCATCGGGGAGCCGGTACCCGGCGGAAAGAAACCGGATGCCGGCAAGCCGGGCGCCATCGAGGCACCCCAGACCGGAGACGAATTCAATGCGCCGGCTCTCGGGCTTCAGTGGCAATGGGCGGCGAACCACCAGCGCCATTGGTGGGATTTGGGTGCACGCCCAGGCTGGTTACGGCTGCGTGCCGTGCCGGCGGCGGATTACACGCTGTGGGACAAGCCCAACCTGCTGCTGCAGAAATTCCCCGCGCCGTCCTTCCGCGCGACGACTCGTCTCGACCTCAATCCAAACCTCGGCATACGCGCAGGTATCGTCGTCTTTGGCCTGAATTACAGCTACCTCGCAATCCAGCTGGACAGCGGCGACGGCCGCCCCCACCTGGTCCGAACCACATGCATCGATGCGGACAGGGGTGGCCGCGCACTGGACGAGGCTACTGCTCTTGTGAACTCTATCGGGCCGGTCGACCTGCGTGTGGAGGTAAGCGAAGGCGCTTTGTGCCGCTTCAGCGCCAGCACCGACGGCAAGACCTTCAAGGAAATCGGCAGCCCCTTTCAGGCGCGAAAAGGCGCCTGGGTCGGAGCCCGGATCGGGGTATTCGCGCTCGCCCCTGCCGGCGCCGCGGAGACGGGCCACGTGGACATTGACTGGTTCCGGATCGAAGAGGTAAAGAGGTAAAGCGTTTTGACGACGCCAGCCTCCCAAGAACGTCTGTAAGCATCATCCTGGGCTTCGCGATGGGGCCTTAACGGTCATGTGGAGCTCGAGAACTCTGGATTTTTCCCTCGATCAACCAGTTGGCGTCATCAGTCCCGCTGGTCCCAAGTCTCTTTGCGATCTTTGAGGTCTTCGCGGTTCAATATTCAATTCGGCATTCCCGGCAACCTCCACCGGGTGGTATGCCCGGCATTTCTGGTGAACCTATCCCTGAATTCCGTCATCTGATTCAGTGAGTTTCTTTGATTCTTCCAGCCAAAGTTTTCGTGATCAGTGTCTCAGCCGTACGAGGCTGCATGTCCGAAAAAGCACGAACCGTCTTGCCCGGGCTTCAAGGCGCCGGCGCCGGAGAATCGCACATGAAGGCCATATTCACAAAAACGATCATAGCCGGCTTATTGCTACTTTTTGCTTATCCGTTGCTCCCAATTTCCCCGCTCCTGTTCGCCCAGACCGGGCCAGTCAACCTGAATTTCGAACAGGGAGTAGCGGGCCAATTGCCGACAGGATGGTACTTCGGTGAATCGGCCCAGGGATATGCCGCCAGCCTGACCAATATGAATCCGATCAGCGGCGCGATGTGCGCGGTTATCGCGCGCGCGGGTGCAGCGGCGCAGAACGATTTCGGTCATCTGTCTCAGGCATTCGATGCTGCCCCTTTCCGTGGCAGACAAGTGAGCTTTCGGGCTGCCGTGCGGGCAACGGTCTCGGGTTATAACAATCAGGCACAGCTCTGGTTGCAGGTCGTCCGACCAAACGGGCAAACGGGATTCTTTGACAACATGGGGAATCGCCCGATCACCACTCCACAGTGGAGCTACTACGAGATCACCGGTGTTGTGGCCATGGACGCGACTCAAATTTACCTGGGGCTGATCCTCCATGGGAGCGGCACCGCCTGGATCGACGACTGCTCCTTCCAAATGATCGCCCTGCCCGATCCGATCACTGAACCCGCCCGACCCATGACTCCCCGCGGGTTGGAGAGTGTAGTTGCTTTTACCCGCCTGCTTGGTTATATCCGTCACTTCCATCCAAGCGATGAAGCCGCGGCAACCGAATGGGATCGATTCGCCATCGAAGGAATGCGCGCGGTGGAGAATGCCGGTAATGCAACGGAACTCGCCAACACGCTCGAGACGTTGTTCCACCCAATCGCACCAACCTTGACGGTTTTCCCGACGGGGGACAATCCACCTATTGTCCGACCCACGCCACCGCCGAGTCCCTCGAACACCGTTCAAGTTGTAATGTGGAACAACCTGGGCTTCGGCACAGGGAGTTCCCAGAGCATCTATCAAAGCGTGCGAAAATACACGAATGCACCCGCTGGGAAGGTCCCGGACGATCTGGCTGCTTATCAAGAGCCGTACCAAGCCGAACTGGGTGGCGGGGTCTCCTGTTCCTTCCCCCTTGCGCTCTTCGCCGACTCGACCGGTACCTGGCCGCGGGGCGCCATGCCCGGTCCCACGATGTACAGATATACAGCGCAGGATCGTGCGACCCGGCTCGCTGCGGTGGCGCTCGCCTGGAATGTATTCCAGCATTTCTACCCCTACTTTGATGTCGTCGATACCGACTGGCCCGCGGCTCTGACTGCGGCCTTGAGCTCAGCCGCAACCGACACAGACGAGACTCGTTTCCTCGACACCTTGCGCCGCCTTGTGGCCGCGCTCCACGATGGCCATGGCAGAGTCTACAACTCCGGCATCCCGAGCCACACATATGGACCGCCGTTCGCCTGGGATTGGATTGAAGGGCATCTTGTCATCACCCGGATATTTGAGGAGAAGGGTCTTAATCCCGGTGATGTGGTGCTGTCGATCAACGGCAAGCCTGCCGCGACAGCCCTGGCCGAGGTCGAAAGCCTGATTTCGGGAGCAACTCCGCAATGGATTCTCTACCGGGGAATTCAGGATCTCTACCTGGGGAACCAAGGGGAAACCATGACGCTGGAGATCGAACCCTGGGCCACCCCGGGAAAACAGATCCAGGTTACAGTGACGCGCGACACGCCGATTTCGAGTATCCAGGAACCCCGCCCCTCGAAGATCTCAGAACTGGAACCGGGCATCTTCTACGTGGATCTCAACGCGGTTTCGGATGGAGATATTCTCTCCGCTGTACCCCAGCTCGCACAGGCGCAGGGCATCGTCTTCGACATGCGTGGGTATCCGGGCAAAATAACTAATCCGGCCACACTCTTCTCTCACATTTCCGAACAGCCGGTGACGAGCGCGTGGTGGAACGTTCCCATCGTCATGTTCCCTGACCAAAAGGAAGTGCAATTCCAGACGAGCCGGTGGAACTTCATGCCCCCTCAGGATCCATTTCTGAAAGGGAAGAAAGCGTTCATCACCGATGGCCGGGCCATCAGTTACGCCGAATCCTGCATGGGCATTGTCGAGTATTACAGGCTGGCCGAGATCGTCGGAGGTCCGACGGCCGGAACCAACGGGAACGTCAATCCGTTCACGGTTCCGGGTGGCTACCAGATCTATTGGACCGGTATGAAAGTGCTCAAGCATGACGGCTCGCAGCATCATGGCATCGGAATCCTGCCGACGGTTCCGGCCGCGCGGACGCGGGCGGGGGCAGCGTCCGGCGTCGATGAGTTGCTCCAACGCGCACTCCAAATAGTCTCGCCGACACCTGTGTTGAGCGTCCAACTTCCGGACGGCGGCGCCGCTGCCGCTTCGACGATCGGCGCCGGCACCCCTGTTCAGGCCGGCTATGCCGTAGCCGGAGTCACATCGGGCAGCGCTCCCTATGGAGTTGCCGTCTACAGCTTTAAAAACAGCAACGGCGCCATCGTGAGCGAGGCCGCTGTGCCGGTTTCTCCTCCCACCGCCGCCGCCCGAATTTTCGTCGATTACCGTTCGGGTGTCTCAATGTCCGGCAACGGAGGCGCCACTCCCGTGAACATCGATACCGGGATCACGCTTGTGAACTACGGTTCCGTCGTTGCGAACGTGTCTTACACCTTACGGGATAAAGCCGGAGCAATCCTGGCCGCCGGCAACGGGACGATAGCCGGAGCGGCTCATTTTGCCAAGCTCATCAGCCAGCTGAACGATCTCGCGCCCGACTTCAAACTCCCCGACAATTTCCCGACCGACATCCAGTTCGGCTCGCTGGACGTTGCGAGCGATCAGCCTCTTTCCATGCTGGCGCTGAGAATTACCCTGAACCAGCGCCAGGAGACACTTCTGACGAGCACGCCGGTTGTCGATCTGACCCGGACATCGGACAGCCTGCCGCTTTACTTTCCGCAATTTGCCGATGGGGGCGGCTATCTGACGACCCTGATCCTGCTCAATACGTCGGCCGCCGTCGAAACCGGGAACCTGGCTCTCTATGGTGACAACGGGATGCCCCTGGTTGTCAAACGCGCTGACGGAACATCAGGTTCGACGCTCGGCTACTCCATTCGGCCCGGCGGGACCTTCCTGTTTCAAACCGCCGGCTCCGCTGAAAACTTGGCCGTCGGTTGGGTCCGGGTGACTCCGGATGCAGGTACGCTGAGCCCGGCGGGCGCAGGCATCTTCAGCTTCTCGAAACAGGGGATTCTGGTAACAGAATCGGGAATCCCCGCGGCGGAATTAACGACCCATGCGCGGATCTACATAGATCACACCGGGAATCGTGGCACGGGCCTGGCAGTCGCGAACCCCGCCGCTTCCGATATCACCGTGATGTATAAGGCATACGAAAAGGACGGGAGCACTCCTGCGGGCGACGCCGGAGATCCGCTGATTCTGCAAAAGAACGGGCACGCCGCACAATTTGTATCCCAGATGATTTCGGGATTGCCGGCGGAATTCTCCGGAGTTCTGGATATTACTTCTCCATCACCTTTCGCCGCTCTGACGATGCAGTCCCTGACCAACACCAGAGGCGATTTCCTGCTGACGACTTTTCCAATCGCGGATGCGACCCTGTCAGCCCCGGCGCCCCTTGTATTCCCGCAGATCGCGGACGGAGGCGGATACCTGACGCGTTTCGTCCTGCTCGCCGCGGGTGCGCCTGCCAGTGTCGATCTCACCTTTTATGGCGACGATGGCGCACCGCTTGCGGTCGGGAGCAGCAAGGGGGTTGTGAAGTTCTAAAAGCCGGAGCAGCCGCGGATTCCTCAGGCGCTCCAAGTAGGCCCCGGCCGCCGGATGGGGCCCCAGCAATCTTCCAAAAAACTGGTGAGCGACCCATTTCCCCTGTTTACCCCGCCGTCGCATTCAGGAATGACTCGCTCCACAAGGGTCAGCGCGAGATCTTAAGGGACGCTTTGCGTAAGCTGGTTACGGTGATTGTCTCGGGGCCGGTCACTTATTCCGGGGGCTAACTCGGGACTGGGCCGCTCTTCTCTTATGACGGGCGCAGCCGCCGTATGATCGTGAGCGGCGAGATCTGGCGCGAACTGTGCCTCTCGGGCCACTGGATCCAGGATGCCCTCATCCTGCGTTGGGGAGAGCTGACGTCGGAGATTTCTCGCCAGGCCATGAGCCCGAGCGAAGTGATCGGCCGGCTCCTGCGCGTCCCGGTTTGGCAGCGGAATGTCGAAGATGCCCGGCGGGTCCATGCGGCGCTGCCTTCCAGGGAGTGTGTATGGACCGGCGGCGCGCTCGGTCTGACCTTCGATGTGGACCATGTGCTGCCGTTCTCGTTGTGGCGGAACAACGATCTATGGAACCTCCTGCCCGCCGCACCGCGGGTCAATCGGGAAAAATCCGACCGGCTCCCCACCAGTAACCTGCTCAAGCGCCGTAAGGATACTATCGTGAGTTACTGGGATGCGATGCACCAGGCCAACACCGTCCGCTTCCAAAACGAAGCCGGCCGCTTTGCCGGCACGAAGCGGCTGGACCTCGCGAAGACGTTCCATGTCATGCTGGAATCAGTGGAAGTAACCGCCCTCCAACGCGGCTGCCTCCGTTGGGAACCATGACCGCCACCGGTTGCGCGCAAGAGATACGATGATCTATCGGTGGTCAAAAACTGGGGTTGGTGTCCAATTCTGATTACGATCCTCCTGAGTGCGATCTCCGCGCAGCACAAAACCCGTCACCGTCCCCAGGTTCCTTCCGCAATCCCTCACATGGACAATTGCATCGCCGGCCAGGCCTGAAGGCCGACGAATCTGAGAATTTCCAAACCAATATTCTCAGTCATTTGTTCGCATTCGGTGCAAATCCAATGGAGTGCCTCTCCGGTTCGGGAGGCGCCATCAGTTCGCGAATCGCGTCGAAAACGACTTTGAACTGTTCGTCGTACTTTTGTTCGAGCGCCTCAAGCTTGTCTGCAAGTTCCGAATAGGTGCCAATCATCTGACGCAGCCGCACGAAGGTGCGCATGATTTCGATGTTGACTTGAATCGCGCGATTGCTCCGCAATACGCTGGAGAGCATCGCCACCCCTTGTTCCGTAAAAGCGTAGGGTGCCGCTCGACGCAGGCCGCCCCAACTTGAAATCACAAATTGTGATTTCAAGTCTTCGCATTCCTGGGAGCTGCCCAAATTGAGCGACATTTTTCCTGGACCCGGAAAAGAAACCTGAGGCTCCTGAGTCTGAGATTTTCATGCGCCGGAGGCGCCTTGGAGTGCGGCGGCATGACGCCGCTTTCCCCGATCAATACGAGACCTGCCTCACATTTCTTGAAATAAAAGCGCCTCCCAGGAAATCACTACTGTGAGGCCTTCTATGACCACCTATGTCAAGTCACAGCCCGACGCCGGCAATGATGGAACTCCTTCCTCCTCCGATTGGCCGCACGCCCCGGCCCATCGCCTCGGGGAAAAGGGCGCCTACATGGTCACCGCCGGCACCTACAATAAATACCCTTTCTCGAACTCCGCTGCCCAGCTCGATTTGATCCTCAATCTGCTATTCAATTGCCCACTGGAGTTCGTCTGGCAACTGCAGGCGTGGGCCGTGATGATCAACCATTACCACTTTGTGGCACTCTCGCCGGACGATCCGCAAAATCTCCAGTTCATGCTGGGCAAGCTTCACGGAGCCATAGCGCGCGAGTTGAATGCCCTAGATGGAACCCCCGAAAGAAAAGTGTTTTACCAGTATTGGGATACACACATCACATTCCAGCGGTCATACCTGGCGCGGCTGAACTATGTACATCAGAATCCCGTCCATCACCGGATTGTGCGCAAGGCTTCAGAGTATCGTTGGTGCTCGGCGGCATGGTTCGAGCGTAGCGCTCGGCCGGCGTTCGTCAAATCGGTGTACAGGTTCAGGACTGAGCGGATCAAGGTGGAGGATGATTTCTGAGGTTGAGGGGCGAGGGCGCGTGCAAAGCGGCGTCATGCCGCCGCACTCCAAGGCGGCCGGCGAGGCGCCGGCCGCTTTAGGCAAAGAGGTTGTTACCTGTAGAATTGCTTGTCATGGTCGCAGTAGACGCCTCTTTCGGAAATCCACCTTTGGCTGGAACTCCGGCGCACGACCAAACGTCTAGTCGCAGGTTTCAGTTTCTCCATCTCCGAACAGCTGAATTCTCCGGGCCTGACACCGGATCCGCTCTGAGGCACTATCCAGCATGCCGTGCGGCCCCAAAGTCTCCGTGTTGCGCGCGTAGGCGCGTTCCCAGCCGAGCCGATCACGCAAGTGGTCTGCGAACGTCTTCCGGATCAGCCGCTCTTCACTATCGATGTCGGTCAATGCCCTGGCGGTTGGGCTCTATTATCGGGTGCGGACATATTACCAGGCCGCGAAGGGGATCGCGGTTACCTCCGGCGCCACACGAATCAGCATCTCCCCCATGTGCACTACAAATCCGGGCCCGACCCGCTTGCCATAATCGGATCGGAAAGACAAAATTCCCGCGGCCATCTCCGGTCTGGGCGTTGCCGAGAGTTTGATTTCAACCGGGATCAGACCTTTGTCCGTCTCGAGAACCATATCTACTTCCCTGCCTGCAGAGGTTCGCCAGAACCAGACATGCGGCTCTTCCCCGCGGTTTACCAGAGTCTTGACGGTGTCGGCCAGCACCGCGGTCTCGAACAGCGTGCCGGCCAACGGGCCGGCGGCCGGCTCGTCCGAATCGCGGATCCCGGCCAGGCGGCAGAGCAGACCTGTATCCGTCAGATAGACTTTGGGCGTCTTTACCAGGCGTTTCCCTGCATTGGCATGCCATGGCCGCACGATGATGATCTGAAAGGTCGCTTCCAGCACGGAAAGCCAGTTCTTGGCGGTGTTGACGGCAACCCCGATGTCCCGTGCCACGTCGGTGAGGTTCAGCAACTGCCCGCTGCGCAGCGCCAACGTCCGCAGAAACGCCTGAAAAACGCCGAGATCTCCCACGAAGCGCAAGCCTCGCACATCCCTTTCCAGATAAGTCTGAAGATACGACGTTTGCCACATCCGCACGTCCCGGCCGGGATCCGAGGCCGGCTCGGGATACCACCCGCGCCTGATTCCCTGCCACAGATGCGTTCCGCTCTCGAGCGGCGATGCTTTCGCTCCGCGTCCGGCCTGCTCCCATGGCAGAGGCTTATCCGCAACGCCCGCAAGCTCCCGCCTCGTGAAAGGGTAGAGGCGCAGGATGGCCGCGCGGCCCGCCAGCGATTCGGTCACTTTCTCCATCATCAGCAGGTTCTGCGAGCCGGCAAGGATGAAGCGTCCTTTTGCTGCCCGCGTTGCGTCGATCTCCTCCTTGATGTAAGAAAGGAGATCGGGCGCATACTGGATCTCATCGTAAATTGCCGGCGGCGGAAAGGCTCGAAGGAAACCGCGCGGATCGGCGCCGGCGGACGTGCGCACATCCGGCGCCTCCAGAGACACATAATTATGGGTTCGGGAAAAGAGATGCTTGAGCAGCGTAGTCTTCCCCGATTGCCGCGGCCCGGTAAGCACCACAGCCGGGAACTCCCGCACTCCCCGCTTGAGCGCAGGCTCCAATGCGCGTGGAATATACCGGTCACCCGCCAGGGTCCGAGGCATAATTGATATTATGCACTACAAATGCATAATTGCAAATAACGGAATGGGTAAACTCACATGGTTCCTCAGGCCGCGACGATCGCGGTCGCCTGTTTACCCCGCTTGTTCCGGAAGCGCTCGAACTGCTCTTCGAGCGCCTCGGCTTCCAGCGTATCGGCAAGTGGGAAATCCCGGACAGACGCCCGGGATACAGCTGGACGACCCTGCTCTTTGATTTGCGCTCGGATCAGCAGCTCCGCCCCATCGACCAGATCGAGGGAGTGCTGAACCGGGACCGCAAGGTCGCTACTTACAAGCTGGCGTGTTCCGGGCCCTGCACAAATCCAGTCACCGTTCCCAGTTTCCTATACCGACGTTCTATTACTTTCCTTTCGCGATTCGATTCGCCATACTAGGCCCGTGGAACCTCCCTGCAATAGAGATGACATGACCTCGCCCTTACGATCGTGGTATGGCGCTCCTATCAGCGAGTTCATGAAGTCAAGTGCCAATGACGTATTAGGTCAGCTTGCGGCAAACTGCGACTTCGCAATGATTCCAAGCCAACGTGACGCTTGGCTCGCAGAGATCGAAATACTCCGTTGCCAAATAGATGGGATTAGTGGCTCAGTATTTCTTGAATTCAACATTCCACGAATGGGACGGCGCGTTGACGCGATCTTGATCATCGGACCGGTCGTGTTCCCTGTTGAGTTTAAGGTCGGAGAGAAGGCTTTCGACCGTGCCACCATTGACCAGGTCTGGGATTATGCGCTCGACCTCAAAAACTTTCATGAGGCCAGTCACAGCACTTCGATTGTCCCTATTCTCCTATTCACTGAGGCCAAAGAGTCTCCCAAAGTCATATTCCATGCAGACCCAGACAATGTCTACCGTCCAGTCCTTGTCGTGGCCTCAGGATTGCGGAGCGTTCTCGACTCGGCTCTACGCAAGGTTGCTGGTTCTGATGTCGACGCTCAAATATGGGCTCGCGCTCCCTATCATCCAACACCCACCATAGTGGAAGCGGCACGCGCTCTGTACGCCCAACACTCCGTGGAAGCGATTGCTCGTTTCGACGCGGGCGCCGAGAACTTGCACACCACTTCGGGCCGAATTGAGGAGTTAGTCAAGGAGGCTCAATCCGAGAAGCAGAAATTGATCTGCTTTGTGACCGGTGTGCCGGGAGCGGGAAAGACTCTGGTGGGGCTTAACCTCGCAACGCAGAAACGCGACATCGATCAAACCACTCATGCCGTATTCCTTTCCGGCAACGCGCCACTGATCGCTGTGCTGCGCGAGGCGCTGACGCGAGACGAGTTCACGCGACGGAAAACTCTGGGCGAAAAAGTGCGGAAGAGCAAGATTGGGGAAAGCGTCAAGGCCTTCATTCAGAATGTGCACCACTTCCGCGATGACGGCTTAATCGATTCCAACCCGCCGATCGAACATGTTGTGATCTTCGACGAAGCACAAAGAGCATGGAATCTAAGACAAACTGCCAATTTCATGCTGCGCAGGAAGAGACGCTCTGGTTTTTCCCAGTCCGAACCAGAGTTTCTCATCTCTTACATGGACCGGCACAAGGATTGGGCGGTGATTGTCTGTCTTGTCGGCGGAGGGCAGGAGATCAATATAGGCGAGGCTGGCATCGAGGCATGGCTAGCGGCCGTCAACAAAGGTTTCCCGGAATGGCAAATGCATATTTCGTCCAGGCTCACGGACAGTGAATACGCTGCCGGCAATGCCTTACGAATGGTGAGCAAGCGTACGGGAACTCATTTTGATGAGTGTCTGCACCTGGCCGTCTCAATGAGATCGTTTCGCGCGGAGAACGTATCGGCATTCGTAAAGGCGCTGCTCGACTGCGAAAGGAACCAGGCTCGTCAGGTCTTCAGCCAGATATCTGATCGGTACCCAATAGCGATCACACGCAACCTGGATTCCGCCAAGCAGTGGATTCGCTTGCACGCGAGGGGAACGGAGCGGTTCGGGTTGGTTGCCTCTTCAAAGGCCATGCGGCTCAAGCCCCATGCGATCGATATTCGAGTGTCAGTGGATCCTATTCATTATTTTCTGAACGAGCCGACCGACACGCGATCCAGCTATTATCTTGAAGATGCAGCCACGGAATTTCAGGTACAAGGGCTCGAACTCGATTGGGTATGTGTAACCTGGGATGCTGACTTTCGGTTTAACGGGTCGGGTTGGAATTACCACGACTTCCGCGGCGATCGCTGGCTGAACATCGCGAGCGCCGACAACCGAGTCTACCTTCGCAACGCCTACCGAGTCCTCCTCACACGCGCACGTCAAGGCATGGTCGTATTTGTTCCAACAGGCAGCACGTATGATCCGACTCGTTCGCCCGCTTTCTATGATTCCACGTTCAATTACCTGAGAGATTTGGGAATCCCTGAAATACCGTGAACCTCATGAGGACGATTTGGCAGCCGAAGGACGTTACGCTATCAGTTCTGCACGATCGGCACGGTGCTGATGGATAACGGTTGAAGGCGTGTAGGATTGAGGAATCGGGGCCTGACGACGGCAATTGCTGGATGAGCTTGAGAAAGCGCCATTTGAGGACCTCAATCGCAGGCTTAGAGCCAAAAAAGCGGGGCGCTTTTTGCACTTAATGATTTGGCACTTCCTTTTGTCGCTGCGCTTATTGAGGTTGCGATATGGTATGATGAAACGGTATTACCATTTAGGGGGCGCGATGAGGAAGACCGCGGTTAAAAAAACCATATCGCTCCAGGCTGATATCTGGGAATACATCGAAAGCCAAGCCGAAAGCAATGCCAGCGCATTCATCAATGAGGCGCTCCGCGACTATCGCCGCCGGCAAGTTCACAAGAGAATGATCGAAGGCTACAAGGCCATGGCTTCACAGCCGCAATCTGCCGAAGATCTCGCTCTCTGGGACACCACCCTTCTGGATGGGCTCGACGATGAAGACAATCCGTCGCGGTGAAATCTGGCAGGTGCGCTTCGATCCGATAGAAGGTTCCGAAATCGGGAAAAAGCGCCCGGCGCTCGTGCTGCAAAACGACCTCGGCAACCGATATGCCGGCACCACGATCGTTGCTGCCGTCACCGGCCGCGTAAAGGAACTCCCGACTCTGGTGAATGTCGAACCAAGCGAAGAAAACGGCTTACGCCGCCCCTGTGCCATCAATCTCAGCCACCTGCGCACGGTCAGTCAGCACCGCCTCGTCGCGCGATTGGGCCGGATCGAAGAAAAATATTTACCCCAAATCGAACAGGCAACTTTGATCAGCCTTGGATTCCGTTGACACGGCCACGTCCGCGCACTGTTCTGATCATTTCAAAACCGGGGACACTCACAAGTTCCTGGAGCCGATTTCGGGAATTGCGTAGGCTGTCACCGGATTTCCAGCGGATCCAACACGTTCTTTGTGGGGCTCAAGAAGTGAGGATCAGACGTGTTTCAGGGAGAGCTCCATACGGACGCGGCTGGTTTTCTGCAGGTGTGCGATTAACTCCAGGAGGTTGCGGGCCTGCGGATTTCCCTTCGGACCAAGCATGCGCATGAGGCTCTTTGCCGACTTGTGGGTGAGGCCGCTCAGCTTTGCGAAGCCAATCGTGGCGTTGATGTAATCGCGCAAAATGGCCTTGCCGGTCTCCAGTTCGCCGGCGAGCAGGCATTCGACGCCCTCGCGCAAAAGCTCGTCCCGAAAAGCCGGATCGCTTTCGATGCGGGCTTGAATGGTTTCCTTAAAATCGCGCGTCAGAGGCATAGCTATTTCTCCCTGGTTTTGCGCTCCTTATAGTCTTCCCAACGCTCATGGGCGATCCTGATATCTGTGTCCTGGTGTTTTTTGGTTCCGCCCCCAACCAGGATAACGAGCGCATGGCCATCTTTCCCGAAATAGATTCGATAACCGGGCCCGAAATCAATTCGGCATTCAATGACGCCGGCTCCGACTCCCTTCGTGCTCGAAAAATTCCCGTGCTCGATCCGAACCAGAGAGGTGGTAAGCTTGGCCGCTGCCGGTGCATTGAGTCCGCTGAACCACTTCGCAAAAGGGCTGCCACCCTTAGCATCAAGGTACTCCCTGATCGTGAGCATGACGAATGGTAACAATAGTGTTACTATTGACGCAAGCCGAATCAGGCAAACTTGGAAAATCTAAGGATGTCGAAACTTTGCGCGGTCGAGCGAGGCCGTGGCGTTCGAGAAGAAATCGGTGACAGGGACCGAAATGCCTGATTCGCAAGTGAAAAAGCGGCGGCATGCCGCCGCACTCCAAGGCGCCTGCGGCGCTTGGGAGGAAATCAGTGCCAGACACCGATTTTCTGGCGCCGGTCCGGAACTACCGGGAAGGGACCGGATCCTGCTGGGACACTTGCTCGAGAATTTCGTTGATGGAGCGCCGTCTGGCAGCCGGCGCCCATTTTGCAGCCAGTGCGGCTGCTCCTGGTACCAAGCGTCATTCGCCATACATCTCGGTGATGATCCGCCTCAGGAGCGCGGCTTGCCCTTCGGAGAGAACGGCAATTCTTGATCCCAGCCGGCGCTTGCTGATGGTCCGAATCTGATCGACCGCGATCTCTGCATCGCGTCGGCCGATCCGGACTTGGAGCCGTGAGCGCCAGGCGGGATGAATGCTGGTCGTCAAGGGGCACACCGTCACGGTTTGAAGCTGCCGGTTCAAAACGTCGAGGCTCACGACGACGACCGGCCTCCTCTTTGCCATCTCTGCCCCTTGGGCGGGTTCAAGATCTGCCCAGCGGATTTCATAGCGCTTCACGATTTTCGGCCGCCGCCCTGCTTTGTACCTCGCATTTCGTTCGACTACTTTCGAGGGAACTGTGCTATCCCAGGGGTGGATTTCCAGGCCATCGGAAGTCACACGGTCCCACTCGCTCCAGTCCTCTGCCGAGAGCGCAATTTCCCGGGCCGTGTCCTCCCAGGAGAGTTTCTCTACCCTGGGGCCCGCAGGGCGCAGCATGATTCCATCAATCCGCTCTTCCATGAGGACAGATGCGCCGATACCGTATCGACGCAATGTAACGGCGGGTACACGGACTCCCTTCGAGTTGCCGATGCGCGCGATTTTGAGTTCGGTCGGTTTCATGTAATTACTGTAATTACATTCAACTCATTTGTCAAGCCCGAGGCTCCCCCAATGGTTTTGCGCGCGAGGACGCGCGCGGTCTCAGGAAGGCTTCCGGCACCGAAGCAAGTCCCAGGTTATCCGCAAGAACCCGGTCTCACGCTGGATTGATTAGTTTTGTTTTTCGAGGTTCGCTGTCAACTGGACTTCCGATCCGGTCTGTACTGTGATCTGACGAGTCCAATCTTTATAACCGGACAGCTTTGCAGTTATAGTGTGCTTTCCGGGCGCAAGCTTAAGCACGGCCGGACAATTGCCGATGAACTCTCCATCCACCAACAAATCTGCTCCGGGAGGTACCGAAGCAACGTTTACGGTCCCCTTTGCGGCTTCGGATGTCACAGTCTGATTCTTACCGGGAGCGTTTTCGTCAGTCTGGCCTTTTGTGACATCAGTCTTGACTCCGACCGGTACAAATTCGCGGTCCTTTTCGCCCACTGATACCGGTACCCCGGTCACGCCCTGTAAGGCAACCAAAACGGCTCGATAATTGTCTTTGTCACCCTGCAGCAATATGCCGGCGGTCTTGTTATCGGGAACTGCGTACTGGATGCCGATGTAGTGAAGTCGCGTTTTGTGAAAAAGTCCAAACAATGCGACCGGAGCGACCAGTATAGATAAGGCGATCATCGTTCCCACTCGACGATGAGCCTCTTGTCCGTAGCTCAGAGACGTGACCGATCTAGCAGGAATGTCAACTTTCTTGCCATCCTTCAGGGCTAGCGTTATCGTGTCGGGAGTGACTGTAAGGCGGTTGTTCCAATCTTTTGGGTCCACCTTTGAGTCCACCGATCCGCCGTTATATCGGATCTTATTGAAAACATTTCCCTGTCCTTGTGCGACAAGGGTATACGCCAGAAAACAGACAATAAACTGCTTGATTATCTTCACTAGATGCCTCCGAGCTGAAAGAACTACGCCTGTGAGGATCTAAACGCCGCTCGTTCTTGCCCCACCATCGAGGATGACCGTGTGGTAGCGTGCCGACAACGATAGATCCTATACACTCCACTGCCCGCGAACCGAGTTGACATAGATGAGGCAGCCACGAGTTTCCCGTCGCATCTCGATCCATGAGGGCATTGAAGACGGGGACGACACGAGTTTTTGAGGAATCATGTTTTCCCATACAGCCGCCTATTTCCTCTATTCGCTGGCATCCAAGCGGCATTCGCCGCTAGATCCTGATCCGCTCCCTGCCGATCTTTTTCGCGCAGAAACGTGACATCGGGGGTCACTCTGGTTCGCGATTTTCGCGGCGGTGGCCACAACTTCTTGGCGAAGTGAATCGGGCTGCATCACCCGGACGCCGGACCCGAAGCTCAGGATCCAGCCGATTAGCTCGGGGGTCTCGGCTACCTGGAGCGTCAGGGTCAGGCAGCCGTCCTTGGTTATCGTCGCTTTCTGGCTGGGGTGCCAGATGCGATTTTTGGCCCAGGCGGTGGTTTTCTTGTCGAAGCGGAGTTCCACCTCAATCTGCGGGCCGCCGACCATCACGGTCAGGGCGTTTTTGACGTATTCCTCCACGTTGAAGCCGAGGGGCATCTGGCACGGGAGGGCGGTGACCGTCAGCGACTGGATGCGGTCCACGGCGAACATGCGGATGTCCTGGCGCATGTGGCAGTAGCCGATCAGGTACAAGGCGCCGGCGGCGTACCAGACGCGGTACGGGTCGACCTTGCGGCGCGTGGTTTTGTCGCGATAAGCGGTGTAGTAACGCATCTCCACCATGCGGTGCTTCTCGATCGCGCGGGCCATGAGGATTTTCCATCAAGCGCAAGAGTATACGCACCTAAACCAAGGACTGTCCTTCTAGTCGGGGGATGAACTGAGGGACCGGATTAAGCTACTCCTGATAATTCTCTGTTTTCAACAAATATCCGCTTTGTCGGCACGCTCTCCGGGGTCCTGCACGATTTTGAGGGCTGTTGAAAAGCTCTTGGACGCCGACGGCAGAGCCTTTGCTCGATCGAATGGGACAGCGCAAAGAAGGGAGCCACTCAGTCATTCGTACCGAAGCGCAACCATCGGGTCCACGCGCGTGGCGCGGCGCGCCGGAATGCAGGACGTCAGGAACGCCACCAGCACCAGCAGCAGCGCCACCGCGGCGAAGGTCACCGGGTCGGTGGCGCTCACCCCGAACAGCAGCGATTGCAGTGTGCGTGTCAGGGCGAGCGAGCCCGCAACGCCGATCGCCACGCCCACCGCGGCGGCCAGCATTCCCTGCCCGAGCACCAGTCGCAACACATCGCCGGGACGGGCGCCCAGCGCCATGCGGACGCCGATCTCGCGCGTGCGTCGCGCCACCGTATACGCCGTGACGCCGTAGATCCCGGCCAGGGAAAGCAGCAGCGCGGTGCCGGCGAAAATCGCGATCAGCGTCAGGTTGAAGCGGCGCGCGTCCAGCGAAGCCGAAAAGATCTGCGAAAACGTGCTGAAGCCCGGCGGCACCTTCGGATCGAGCGTGCGCACGATTTCGCGGGCAGCAGGCAGAACGGCGGCAGGTGCGGCGTCCGCTTGGATCACCACCGTGAACCGGGTTGCCGCTCGCGGTCGCTGGCGATAGTTGACATAGATTATCGGACGCGGCGCTGCTTCCAGCCGGCTGCCGCGCACATCGCCTACGACGCCCACGATGGTCAGCAGGCGCAGGTCGCCGTCCATATTCCCGAATTCGATGAGGCGGCCGAGCGGATCCCGGCTGGGGAATTTCTGGCGTGCCAGCGATTCGCTGATCAGCGCCGCGTGCGATGCGTCCATGGTATCGCGATCGTCGAACAGCCGTCCGCGCAGCAGAGGAATGCCGAGAGCGCGGAAGTAACCCTCGTCAGCGGCGCAATAGTCGGCGTCGCCGGTGCGCCCGGGTTCGCGAGCCAGGCGTTCGAATTCCTGAAAATCGCGCGGCACGGCGTCCTGAGGGTTCATCAGGATGTAGGTTCCGTCGTCCATGCCGCCGTCTGCCAGCGGCAAGGCATTGGTGCCGCCCACTTCCCGCACGCCCGGAAGCAGGCGCAAGCGCACGGACAGTTCATTCAGGAATTGCACGCGGCGAACGGCGTCGGCGGGCTCTTCGGCAGGCGGCAGCGCCAGATCTATCGTCAGCACATGCCCGGTGCGAAAGCCGGGATCAACCGAAAGCACGCGCAGCAGGCTGCGCCCGAGCAGGCCGGCGCCTACCAAAAGCACCAAGGTAACGGCAAGCTGGGCAGCGATGATCGCGCGGCCCGCACGGTGCGCGCCTGCCGCGACTGCCTCTCCGCGGCTCCCTTCAGCCAGGGGGTGATGCAGATCTCCTGAAGTGACCCGCAGGGCGGTGAAGACGCCCAGTCCTCCCGCCACCAGAATCGACACCCCCAGCGCGAAGAGCAGAACCGGCAAGTTGACGGACACCTCTTCCAGACGCGGCAGATCGTGCGGTGCGATGGCTATCAGCGCGCGCACGCCCAACATCGCCGCCACCACGCCGAGCACACCGCCGCCGAACGCCAGCAGCAGGGCTTCCGTAAGAAACTGCCGCAACAGCCGGCGACGGCCGGCCCCCAGCGCAGTGCGAATCGCCAGTTCGCGGGTGCGCGCGGCGGCCTGGGCGAGCAGCAGGTTCATCACATTTGCGCAGGCGATAAGCAGCAGGAACCCGACCGAGCCCAGCAGGATCAGCAGGGCCGGGCGCGCGCGACTCGTCAGGTTTTCCTGCAGCGGGACGGCGGCGACATCCGCCATCATGGTTTCTTTGCCGTACTGCCGGTTCAGACGGGCGGCGATTGCCGAAAGTTCCGCGCGGGCCTGCGCGAGCGGAACTCCGTCGCCGAGTCGCCCGAGGGCGTGCCAGTTGTGAGCGGTGCGGCTCGGCAGCCGCGGTAGGAGTTCACGCGGAATCCAGATTCCTGTGTCCGCCGGAAAATGGAAACCGGGCGGCAGGACGCCAATCACCGAAGCGGCCTGATTCTCGATGGTCAGCTTGACGGCCGAGAGGTTGTTCGCCCCGTCCAGGTACTGTTTCCAATAGCCATAGCTTACCAGCACGACGGGAGGGGCGCCGTACCGCTGATCCCCCTCGACAAAGCCGCGGCCCAGCACCGGTTGAACCCGCATGATGAGGGAAAAATCCTGCGAGACGTACGCCGCCACCGTGCGCGTGGGCTCGGCCCTGCCGGGAATCGAGACCAACCCCGAGGCGTACTCGGCCACGCCCTTCAGCGAGCGGACTTGCGTGCGCAGGTCCTCGAAATTGGGATCGGCGAAATTCATGCGGTTGCCCTCCGCGCTCACCTCGCGGAGTTCGACAATCCGGTCCGGCTCGTGGAAAGGCAACGGGCGCAGCAGCACGCCATAGACGACGCTGAAAATCGCCGTGGTTGCGCCAATGCCGAGCGCCAGCGTGAGCACGGCGACGGCGGCGAAGACGGGGTTCCGGCGCAGCACGCGCGTGCCATACCGCACGTCGGCGGCGAACTGCTCCACCAGCGCCCCCGTGCGCACGTCGCGCACCCGTTCCTTCACCTGCTCCGCGCCGGCCTCCATACGCGCGGCCCGGAGCGCCTCCGCCGGCGGCAAGCCCGCCGCCAGCTTTTCCTTCTCGAGCAGGTCGACGTAGGCGCTCAACTCGTCGTCAAGCTCGCGCTCGACGCGGGACCTGCGGAAAAGGTTGCGAAACAGGCTGGCGGTGCGCGCCGCGAATCCCATACCTCACCTCTATGTTGCTTCGATGGCCCGGGAGATCGCCCTGCAAACCCGGCGCCACTCATCGGTCTCCACATGGAGACGCCGCCGCCCGGCCCTGGTCAGCGTATAGTACTTCGCCTTGCGCCGGTTTTCCGATTCGCCCCACTTGGAGCGCAGCCATCCCTTCTCTTCCAGCCGGTGCAATGCCGGGAACAGAGATCCCGGCTTCACTTCGAAAGCGCCGCGCGTGACTTGCCCGATGCGCCGCGCGACGCCCAGTCCGTGCATCGGCTCGAGCGCCAGCGTGGTCAGGATGAGCAGGTCGAGCGTGCCCTGCAGCAGATCGCTTTTGTCCTCAGGCATGAGTGCTCCTATAGAATATCAATAGGAAGAATACCAGGGGACGTATAGAATGTCAATAGGAAAAGAGCGCAGGCCCGGGAGCGCTTCAGTCCGGCCGCGACCGGCAGTAAACAGGCCCGAGTGGAAGGCCGGGACAAAGATGACCCTGGTCAGAGCCGCGACCGTCAGAAAACCGGGGACGCTCACCTATTTTGCCTTTAGTGATAGATTGCAGGGTTGCTCAGGTCGCAAAATAGGTGAGCGTCCCCGGTTTTCCTATTTGATCTTTCTGGCGGGCGCATCGTTGCCGCCCTGGTGAAGTATCAGTTGAGTGATCCTCCCCTCATCATTCTTGACGAAGCTGATCTGCGCCTCCACGTCTTTCAGGAAGAATTCCGTTTCGGAAGACGGAAAGGCCTGGATCCTGGGCTGCCCCGTCGCCTGGAGGAAAAGCTGATCTTTCTCGACGGTCACGGTAATGATGAAGTCCGGCTTCAGCTCATACTCTCCTGCATAGGCGGCTAGAGTTTTTGGTTCCAAGGCCACTGCCTTGCGTTCTTTGACGTTGTACTGCCAGAGAACGTTGACGATTTTCCACTGTCCTTCCGATTTGGCGAGCTGGAGGTAATCAATAAAATCCGCACATTCCGTGCGGACGCTCGCAATATCGCGGTAAACGTCGAGAATATCCACCTTGATATTGCGCGTATCGGCGGGCCTCTTTTTCCCGCCGCCTCTTTGTGTCGCCTCCACCATCTGTGCCTTGGTGAGACTGGTGAACTGCTCGGTTCCCCCGACGGCGTGGATGATGCGTTTTGCCAGCTCCTTGTGCAGCGCGCGGTCCATGCGCGCTCCGTCAGCCTCGTACCAGCCCTCGATATAGTCCAGCGCGGCCTGCCGGATCGCGGCTTTTTCATCCGGCGCTTGACTCCGGACCGGCAATGCGATAGTCAGCAGGATGACTGCCAGCGGGAATACGGCGTTCCTCTTCATTTTTCACCTCCTGATTCCTGGGATTCGACATGACGACATTTATAAAGACGAAGATCCAGGCAAAAAAGATTCCGAACAATCTTCCTATGTCCGGGCCAGCAACTCGGCAAGCGCGCGGGATCCCACATTGGCGCCCGAATAAATGCGGTCGGCATATCCGAAGGCCGGCGAGTGCGTGACCAATATGGTGGTTTCATCGAGGATGGGTTCAATCCGGCGAAGGTCGGCAGCGATCTCGTCCTCGGGCTTCTCGTAACACCCGCCGACGAATGGCGTGCTGTACTGGTACCCGGCGACGTTGCAGGCATCAAAATCCAGGCGCCGGCCGTGAATGGGCCTGATCCTTCCATCCTCATGGCCGAGGTCTGCGCTATCGTCATTGCCCATGATGTAACACACGGGCACAGGAATCGTCTGTAGCAGGGGGATGACGACCGTGCGAGCCTGCGCGGCCTGCTCTTCCTCCCACCCGCCGATCAGCAGGTCGCCTGCAAGGACGACCAGATCCGCATCGCATTCCGGATGCGTCAGGATATGCCGGATAAAGACGATCCAGCTCTCAGCCGAGCGGTTATGTCGCGGGCAGAGAAAAAGTGAACCACGGAGAACTCGAAGACCACAAAGAAACTACTCTTTGAGGTCTTTGCGGTCTTCGTGGTTCTGGTCTGAAGTCTACTTTTTATTCGCGGCCTTGTTGAACGCCACGAGCGACGTGATCAGAGCATCGATGTCGGCATCGGTCAGATGCTTCTGGGCTTTCTGCAGCATTGTCTTGAAGTACTCGACTTCGTCCGGCGAATTCGGATGCCCGATGTTGCCGAGCTTGGGACGGGTGCTGTGCACGATCGCCGTGCCGTCCGGCGCGGCGAACGCGAACCACGGCAGTCCCTGTCCCTTGTCGATGTAACGCTTCTCGATGTCTTTCGCGCCAATCCCCCGATCGTAGTCAAGCTTCACGGTTACGAACTCTTTCGCCATCAATAATGCAACGTCTTCGGTCGCCATCCAGGCGCCCAGCCTATGGCACCACCCTCACCAGGGTGCCGAAAACCAGACGAAGACGGTCTTCCCGTCTTTCCCTGCCTGCTTCAGGGCAGCCTCGAATGGCGCGACGGCATCGGGCGCCGGCGCCTGATGCTGTTTCAAAAAGGCGGCGACTTTGGGCGCATCGATGCCCGCGATATCGCCGTCCGGCCGGAGTGCCGCCGCCGTCGTATTCGCGACGACCTTGCCTGTCACGTCGAGTACGGTCAGCGCCGGCAGGCCGTCGGCCGAGAGCTTCACGCCATAGGTCTTCGCCAGATCCAGGTTCTTATCGAGATGCCCGACGTCGACGTTGACGACCCTGTATTCGTCCGAAAAGAACGACGGCGTTGATTCAGCAATCTCGGGCGCCTTCCTTGCATCCGCGAACTTCATCGAGCCCGCATCGTCGTTGGCTCCCCAGGTGATGAGCACGCGAATATCGTCTGTCGCCGCCGCATGAACAGCGGCTTCGATGGCGGCTTTCGCGTCGGCTTTCTCGTCGTAGAGCGGGCGTGGAGCGGGCCGCTGGACCACCGGAGCGGGAACTACCCGAGCCGGTGGGGGCGGCGGCGTTTGCTGGCCCGCTGCCTGGACAGTCAATGCCAGAATAAACGGCAGCGCGTGTAACATCGGAATGGACCTCCTTGCGTCCGCGCAGGATAGCACTTGTGGATAGGAAAAACGAGCTGCAATTCTTTTCCCTGCCCAGCAGGATCCTGCTTACGGGTAATGCTCTGTCGGCGTGTTGCGGATAAATCAGAACCGGGGGTCCAGGATGCGTGCCGCTCCCGCCAACGGGCAGGGTCGGCGCGGGATTGAAAGTCGAGGAGAGAGTCGACGAGGGCTCGGATCTTCCTCAGGCTCAGGTTCCGGATCGCTCCCTTCTGGGCAGTCGTAACAGTCCCCACGCGCCGGTTCAGCAGACGAATGTCCAGGGATGCCCCATCATCGTGGCGACCTTCCTCTCTTCCCAGAATGCGCACTTGCGGGCCCTGTTTGGCGGCTTCTCAGCCCATGATTACCGTGCTCTTTTCGTTGCCATCACCGCTGCTTTCCAGAGTTCGATCCCGGATGGCCCGCGAAGCTGAGATTCGTCGAAATTGGGGATGTCACCAACTTTGCAGTTCAGGCAGTTGGTGTGTCGCACCTTCGGCGCTCTATTCTTCATTCTGCTTGAATCCCGGCCTTACGGACGATACGGCAGGAACGACTTTCACCTGTAATGCCACAAATGGCGCCGGTCTCACGAGCTCCGCATCGGTCACGGTGCGGATCGACAAGTCTCCGCCCCTTATTTCGCCTGTTGTGACTCCTTCGCCAAACGCTGCCGGTTGGAACAACTCGGACGTTACCATCTCCTGGACGGTAGTGGATACGGGCTCGGGGATTGGTTCATCTGTCGGTTGCAGTCCGACAGTGCTGACGACCGAGACTGCGGGCACGGTCTTTTCCTGCACTGCCGCCAACAATGCCGGGCTTTCGGCCTCTGCCTCGGTAACCGTCAGGCTGGATAAGACGCCGCCCAACCCTCCGGCGTTCAGTGTCAACCCGCCTCCGAATGCCGCCGGCTGGAACAATACGATTCCTGTGACCGCAACTTTTTCGAGCGCCGGCGCCGGCGGTCAAGTCCAGAGCGGCGTTCTGAGCTGCACTCCACCGGCCGGTTTCACGAGCGAAACAGCCGGAACCGTTGTCAACGGCACCTGTACGGATGCCGCGGGCAACACGAGCATCCCGACCTCAGTAACGGTGAGAATCGACAGGACGCCGCCGGCAATCGTGATTTCTTCCCCCGCTGCCAATGGCGTGTACATCCTCGGGGCTGTGGCGGCTTCGAGCTACACCTGCTCGGACCCGCTTTCGGGTGCCGTCTCCTACGTTGGCACGGTTGCCAGCGGTGCAAATTTCAACACGGCGACGCCGGGGGCAAACTCGTTCACGGTCCGTGCCGCCGATCGGGCCGGCAATACGGCCCAGGTTACCAACGTCTACTTCGTGAATTTCGTGTTTTCGGGATTCCTCTCCCCCCTCAGCGCCACCGGGACGATCACCGCGCCTAGCGATTCCGGTTCGTTCAATCTCGGCAAAGTGATTCCGTTCAAGTGGCAGCTGACGAACGCCCAGGGACAGTTCCTGGGCGACCTGGGCACCGTCAAGTCGATCAGGGCCTATTTCAACGGTGCCGGCAGCCTATGCACGGGAGGGTTGAGCGCCTCATTTGTCCAGCTCTGGTCTCCAACCGGCGGAGCGGCCGGCAACAGCACGTTCCGGTTCGGCAGCAACCAGTTCATCTTCAACTGGGACACTTCGTCGAGCGCGCCGGCGGGGAAAGGGTGCTATACGGTTGCGCTGGAACTCATCGACGGCAGCGTGACCAAGGCGACCAAACTGCAAGTCAAATAAACAGCGCGATCCTGCGGCTGATCAGCGGCCCAGGGGATTTTTCGTGCGTCCGGCTTCAGGACAACAAACATCCATCGGCAAACCTGCGTCTGTTGGATTGATGCTCTCGTATTTGCGAGTCGATCGATGCGCTTCTGGACCATTCCTTTGTGTGTTGCGGGAGGGCGCGTTGTCCGGGCTGGGGCGCCGTCGCGCCGGCGGCGCCCACGCTATGGCGCCTTTTGCGGTGCGGGTGGGCGAACGGTGCGAATGCGATTCACAATCTCAATTGCCAGCCTTTGGGCGGCGGCAGGGCCGTCGATGGCGAGCACTTTCCCTGTCCCGAGCACCGTCCCCGTCTTGAGGTGGATCATCTTGTAGTCCCAGTCATAAGTCAGAAATGGTCTGGTGATATCGATATAGATGTCGGCTCCGTTGCGGTCATCCACGATCCTCATGCCCCAGGTACGAATTTCAGGACGCACATAGAGTGCGTCCTGCAGCAGGTTCCCCTTCATCCAGATGGTGTGAGATTCCACGAATATCGTGCTCGCGGTCCGCAATATGTCCGCGGGTGTTACCGCTGTCTGACGCGAAGTGAAGCTGGTTCCGCCCGCCGGGGGCTTGGCCGCATCCAGGGCCTCTGCCGGAATCATGAGCGCAGCGGCAAGCTGTTCGGCAATCACCGAGGCCAGCTTGGGTCCGGCATCGTATTCGTCCACGGCTTCGATCATTCCCGAGGTCAACGTCAGATCCCGTGGTTGATAGACCAACGAAAACGTCCAGTCGTACGTCATGACGGGCCTGTCCACGGTTATCGCCACATCGGCCACCTGGCCATAGTCGGCGAAGCGCAAACCCAGTTGCTGGAACAGTGGCGTCTTCGTCATGTCATCCTGCAGGCGTTCCCGGCGCAGGTAGATGGTTTTTGAGAGCACGGATATCGTGCGGATTTTGCGCTGTTCCGGTGGAGGCAGGGTCAAGTCCTTCGGGGCAGCCGCCATCTTCGGCGGATTGGAAGGAGAGGGCGCTGCAAAGGCTGCCGGCGCGCCAGGAAGTTGCAGCCGCGCTCCTGATTCGAATTTCGTTCCGCCGGATCCGTTGCCCAGGCCCGCGACGTTCTCCACCGGCACGGCGAAGTTGACGTTCTGGCCGATACTGAATGATCCGATGATGATTCCCAGGATCCTGGCCTCCGCATCCACCAACACGCCTCCGCTGGAACCGGGCGACATGGGCGCCGTGAACTGCAGGAGTCTGTATCCGTTCCCCGCACCCGGCACTTCGTCAGCCATTCGTGTCGCACTCAGAATTCCGGAAGAAGCGGTCCAGGGCAATCCGGCGCCGTTCGACATCGCGAAAACCGGCGCGCCTACCGGTATGCTGGAGGAATTTCCCATGGGCAATACCGGCAGCCCCATGGCGGGAATCCGCAGTGCGGCAACGTCGCGACGTTCGTCCGCTGCGATCAATTCCACCTGGTCATAAACCTCCCCGTTCTTCAGACGGATCTGCAACTCGCGCATGCCTTTGATAACATGGTTGGCCGTGAGAATGACTCCATCGGGCCGGAGGATGACCCCCGAACCGAGTCCCGCCACTTGTCCGTCACCGTTCCCTGCCAGAATCAGCACAGCCGAAGGAGAAATGCGCTCGATGATCTGGTTGCCGGGGGGTGCAATTTGGGTGCCACCCTGCGCCATGAGGCAGCAAGCGGAAAAAACCACCACGCCTACGACTGCAATCGCTTTCACACGTCGCATAAGTCTCCTCCCCGATCCCAAAACTGATAATGAAAATTGGCAATGCGGCAGAACACTGCCGGGAGTCTTTGATGATTCGGATTATACACTGATTCCGCAAAATCCTGCTATTTCGGGGACAGGCGCGAATGGCGCTTAAATAAGGGTGATTGGAATCGTCTTGAGCGTGCTAGACGCAAGGGCTTAAGCCCCGAAAGGGGCGTCCACAGTCCGCAGCCCGGGGCGTGAGCCCTGGGAATGGGGAGCCGTTAACAAAGAGAGCCCTGTAAGGGCGATGCAAGGTCCTTGTAATCGGGGCATTGCAGGCGTTCCTGCATCGCCCTTACAGGGCTCATCCATCATTTGCGTCTTATCCCAGGGCTTGCGCCCATAAGCGCTAAGATAGGAATGATTTTGCCAAGCCGGCTACACTTCAGCTGTTATGGGTGCGTCAAAACCGTGCAACGGGGTCGAATCGAAGTAAATCAAGTCTTCAGAACAAATATGCAAAACACCAGCCCTGAAATCGCGCTCAAATTCGATTTTTGCCCATATTTTTTGCTTTGGGCTTGTACGATTGGCTGTAACGCGGATGCTTCGCCAGCCAGTTGCCTGTCACGATACCGTGGAATCCACCTGGTCGAACTCACCACTGTCTGCAAAAAACTCAGGCCATTCACTGAACGCCTTACACGCAAAAAACACTGCCGACGCGGATCCTGAGGGCCTTTGGGAGACCTACTTTCGCATTGGATTTTCGGGTGAATAGAGTTGTTATCGGCCGACCCCACTCCAAAAAAAGTGCGAACTGGAGGGGTCGGATTCTCGTTTTTCACAGTGACGGGGCCGGCGTCCTCCCGAACAATGGATGCAAAGCGGAATTACCGCCGAAAGGCAACGGCAATGAGTCTGCTTCAGGACGTGCGTTTTGCGATGCGCATGATGCGGAAGAATCCCGGATTTGCCGCGGTGGCTGTTCTTGCCTTGGCCTTGGGGATTGGCGCCAACACCACGGTGTTTACCATCGTCAATACTATTCTTCTGAAGAGCCTGCCCTCTAGGGATGGCCACGAGATTGTCCATCTTGGGTCCATAAACCTCACCGGGAGATCAAAAACCACGTCCGTATCCTATCCCGATTACAGAGACTGGCGCAGTCAAACGAGGAGCTTCCAGGATGTGGCGGCTTTCACGACCGGAACCATGAATGTAAGCGACTCGGGCGGCGTCCCGGAACGCCTGAGTGGAGCCTGGCTCACGACCAATGCCTTCCGCACCATCGGGTTGAGTCCGGTCCTGGGACGCGATTTCATGTCCGGAGAAGACCAGCGCGGGGCCCAGCCGGTCGTGATTCTGGGTTATGGCATATGGCAAAGCCGCTATGGAGGAAACCGGGAAATTCTGGGGAAAGCGATCCGCATCAACTCCGTGCCGGCCGTGGTGATCGGCGTGATGCCGCAGGGTATGAAGTTCCCCTTCGACGCGGAGCTGTGGATGCCGTTGCTCCAGACCAGGGATCGCGAGGCCAGAGACTTCCGCGATCTTGCGGTTTTCGCCCGGTTGGGCAAGGGCATATCGGCGCAGCAGGCGCAAATTGAGCTGAATGGCATTGCCGGCCAGCTGGCGCAGGCATATCCCAAAACCAACGCCGGTGCCGGCGCGCAGGTAATGTCTTTCAATGAGCGCTACAACGCCGGGCGCATGGCAATGGTGCTTTGGATCATGATGGGCGCCGTCGGATTTGTGCTGATGATCGCCTGTGTGAATGTCGCTAATCTCCTGCTGTCGCGCGCCGTTTACCGGTCCCGCGAGATTTCCATCCGCGTGGCGCTGGGAGCCGGCCGTTGGCGCATCATCCGGCAATTGCTGATTGAGAGCATCCTGCTCGCGTTCCTGGGCGGCGCCCTGGGCCTGCTCCTGGCGATCGCCGGCGTGCAATGGTTCGATGTGTCCTTGTCGCTGGCCAATATCGAAGGGATCCCCTATTGGCTCGATTTTTCGATGGACTGGAAGGTCTTCAGCTATCTGTGCGCCGTATGTTTTCTAACCAGCATAATCTTCGGGTTGGCCCCTGCCTTGAAGGCGACGAAAGTGAATCTCGTTGAAGCGTTGAAGGAAGGCGGTCATGGCGGCGACGCGGGGACCGGATCGAGACGGTGGACCTCTTCTCTCGTGGTAGCCCAACTGACATTGACTCTGATCCTGCTGTCGTCGGCAGGCATGATGATCCAGGACTTCCTCAGATCCCAAGACACCTATATGGGAACTGACCCCGACAGTGTCCTGACCGTGCGCCTGGGATTGCCCGAGCTGAAATACACCACGCCCGACGACCGCATCGCCTTCCACGAGAAATTGTTTCAACGGCTGCAGGCCACGCCGGGAATAGCCGCCGTCGCCATCACATCCCATCTTCCCCTTGATGGATCCACTTCCGGGACGCTGCAGATGGAAGGGCAGGCCGTGGACGACATCGAGAAATTGCCCAGGATCCCCGCCATCGCCATCAGCCCGGATTACTTCAACACGCTGGGCATCAATCTCACGCGCGGCCGCGCCTTTGACGCGCAGGATGGCGCGCCGGGATCAGAGGCCGTAATCGTCAATGAGAGATTCGTGGCCGAGCACTGGCCCTCCCAGGATCCTTTGGGGAAACGGATCCGTTTGAATCCCGAGTCCAATACCCCCTGGCTGCGCGTGGTCGGCGTAGTTCCACAACTGAACCAGCAGATTGAAAAGGACGCGGACTTCGAAAGCATCGTCTATGTCCCTTTCCGCCAGTCGGCGGCAAGGTTCGTCAGCATTGCGATGCGCACCCGCGTCCCCCCCGCATCGCTTGTCCAAACCGTGAGGCGCCAGGTTGAATTGGAGGATCCCGACTTGCCTCTTTACCGGATCAGGACCATGGGAAAGCATCTCTCGCTGAAATTGTGGCCCTACCGGGTATTTGGCGCCTTGTTTGGCGCTTTCGCCGTTATATCCCTCGTGCTCTCGGCGATCGGGATCTATGGAGTGACCTCCTTTTCGGTCAACCAGCGGAGGCGGGAAATCGGTTTACGAATGGCCCTGGGAGCCGACGGAAAGAGTGTACGATGGCTGGTGCTGAGACAGGGCCTCAGGCATCTGCTGGCCGGCCTGGCTTTGGGCCTGGTCGGTGCGGTGGCGCTCGGTCGCCTTTTGGAAAACCTGCTGGTGGAAACGAGCGCAACCGACCCGGTTGCGAACTTGACGGGGAGTCTGGCCGTAATCCTGATCACGCTGATCGCCTGCATGATTCCGGCCTGCCGAGCCAGCCGCCTGGATCCTTTGTCCGCTCTGCGGACCGGGGCATAAGCAAGCGATTTCGGGGACAGGCGCCGTAACCTACAAATTATTCCTTGACTGGTAGAAATGATTTTGTGGAATTTCGAGGTTATGGCGCCTGTCCCGAATGGCGTTTAGTTAAGGAAACAGGGTGCGACCCTGGCGGGCTCAGCCATTCCGGCGAGCCATCGGTTGCTACAAGCTCCGAAGCCCTTGGCGGCTGCAGCCGTTGGCGTCCGCAAGCCCTGAAAGGGCGGCCGTAGTTTTCAGCCCAGGGCGCAAGCCCTTAAGCGCTAAGATAGGAATGATTTTGCCAATAAACGTGGACTTGGACCTAAACCTGGACGTAGACGTGGACCTTTTGAGCGGAGACAAACTCTTGCACGCCCAGCCTTTTTCAGGCTACGGGTCGCTTCTTATCGCTTGCGGCGCAGCAGAGCGTCAAGGTCCACGTCCAAGTCCAAGTCCAGGTCGGGAAAGTGGGTTAAGTTAGCGCTTATGGGCGCAAGCCCTGGGATAAGACGCAAATGATGGATGAGCCCTGTAAGGCATGCGCGTCAAGTCAAGGAGCGTGTCGCTTTTTGAGAAATGAGTTTCGGGAGCGGACGCGCTTGAGGATGAAAGTGTTTCGATCCTCCACCAGCCATTCCATTGTCTCGCCTTTTTGAACTTCCGCCGCCTCTGC
>JAIQGI010000059.1 GCA_020072565.1 Terriglobia bacterium | reverse complement strand
TCCCCGTCTCCCCTCCTGGGGCCCCCTTTCAAGGACGCGGCAGCTGCTTCCCATCCGAAATCGGGGATATTTTCGAGATGCTTCCAGGCCAGGTGGACCATCCCCACCGACCCGCTCCAAAACACTTCCCTATCATTCAAAAGAGGCTTGCGGCCAAAATAGCCAAGCCGTTTTTGCTTCTAAGGAAGGCACCTGATGCCAGGGCTTCGCAGTGCAGATCCCACTGTGATTTGCTGCAAACAGCTAATAAAATGAATCACTCAGTCCCCGGTTCGGAACGAGGACTGCGGTATGTACCTAACCCTTGACCACAGATTCAGACTGATGCCGAGGAAAGCATGGTTCATCATATTTCGGAATCCGGCGCGGCAATGCGCCAGGCGTTGACTAGAATCAGTCGCAAGCGCAGGAAACTCATTTCCTATTTCGCGTACGTATTGGTTCTCGCGCTGTCAGCAGCACCGGCTTTGGGCCAATCCTGGTCTTTTTCAGTTGTGGGCGACGCACGCTCGGGGACACAGGATTTTAAGGCGGCGCTGAACCAGATCCGCGATGCGAATGACCCAATAAACAAGGAGTCGAATAACCTTGAATTCATCCTGGTGGCGGGCGACTTTGATCCCAACGATATCAATTATGCGATCTACCGCAGTATTTTTTCCGGAACGCATTACCCTCGGTTTCTCCCGGTAATTGGGAACCACGATGCCGGATTTCGGAGATTTATCAACGAAACGATCCTGCCCAAAGAAGGCATTCAAGCCCAGTTTGCCAAATCCGCGGTCAGCTACTACATGGATATTCGCAATGTACGCATGATCGTGGTGGACCAATATCAAGGGACCGGTGAGCGGGGAGGATGCATCAATGATGCCGGCATCCGCTGGGTGGAAGAAACGATAAATTCCGCGAAGGAGATGGATCATATTTTTGTTGCCATGCACGTGCCCGCATTTTGCCGCGTTCGTCATGTCGGAGAAGGATTCGAGGCGTGTCCGGATCTGCGGAATCGTTTTTGGGACATGATCGTCCGCCACCGCGACAAAGTCCGCGCCGTTCTGGCCGCGCACACGCACAACTATTCGGTGATGCGCGTGCGTGATCCGCGCGGCCCCGCGAGCGATGGCAAGAGCTATCCCTTCGAGCCCGATGGAGTGTACCAGTTCGATGCGGGCGGGGCGGGAAACTCCGACGACGGCAAGATTACAGTGATCACTTTTCGTATCGACGGGTCCTCAGCCTCGGCTCAGGTTGTCCAATCGCCCAATGGCAAGGCACAGTTCGCCGTGGTCAAGAATGTTGACCTTCTGGCGCGGTAATGCTGAAGAACGTATCCAAGTCGGGAGAACCGAAAATCGTTTTTTGTGGCTGGGCGCGGACGAGGAGCACGGCAGGGGCCGAAAGGAAGCCTGAGGGACCCTTTCCAAAAAACACCTCTTCCCAGAAAGCAGGCTGGATTCCCCCAGGCTCTGCAACAGGAGCTGCGGCCGGGTTGAACCCATCCCCTCCTGAAATCCGTGGTCATCAGGCCGGAAAGGAATCGCATCATATAGTGGAGTCAGTACCGCCCCGGGAGGCAGCTTGGATTCCCTGTGAACAAGGGCTGGAACTCAATTCGTTTCGGTCAGGCCCCGTATCGTTCCGTATTGAAACGGGTGATCCTGGCTTACTTTCGATACACTGCCGCCCGATCAGGCTTTCCCCAGGTTACGTAGAGAGCCGCGAGAGCGCCGGCAGCTTCGGGCGTCTCTTCGCGCCCGGCTCCGCGTTTCTCGAGCAGGAGTTCGTAGCCTTTCAAGAGAAGCGGTTCGGCGTCCGCGAACTTGCGCTGCGCTGATAGACAGCGGCCCAAAAGCGCCTGCATGTGCCCGATGCGCCAATGAGAGGCCGGCAACACCCGTTGAAAAATGCCTAGGGCGTCGCGCAACAGCCGTTCGCCCTCTCCATGTGAGCCCGATTCGCAGACCAGGCGGCCCAGCGCCGCCACCGAAGTCGCAAGGGCGCTGGGACCGGCTCCAGGCGCGCTCTGCCGCAGCCGGAGTGCCGTGCGATAGAGTTTCTCTGCCTCGATCTTTTGATCTCGTGCGAAGGACACATCCCCGAGACCCTGCCAGGCCCATGCGGCATCCACAGGCTTGGCGCTGGGGGCCTTCTCAAATATCGCCAGGGCTTCCTGGTATGCCTGGGCTGATTTCTCGTACTTTCCATCATCCCGAAACGCGATGCCAAGGTCATTGAGAGCCCAAGCCACCTGAACATGCGGTTGAGGCAGGGCCTTGCGCCAGATATTGAGGCTCTCCCCAAGCGCATCTTCAGCTTCAGCGAACCGCCCTAACTCATCAAGCGTATTGCCGAGATTGTAAAAAGACAAGGCGACGTCGAAGTGGTCGTTGCCGAGGATCTTGCGGCGGGTTGCAAGCAGCTCGCGCTGGAGCTGCTCAGCCTCAGCGTATTTGCCAATCCGGTACAGCGCACCAGCCAGACTGTTCATCACATGTAAGGTCAAGGTGTTGTCTCGGCCGCGACTGCGCTGTAGTACCTCGAGGGACTGCGTCAAGATCTCGATCGCGGCGTCAAGCTGGTCCTGCTGGATGAGCACGGAATCCAGATTCACCTGTTCCCTTGCGACGTCATCCTCCGAAGCTCCTGCGCGCTTCACAACGGAAATGGCATCACGGTAATATTTCTCGGCTTTCTTGAATTGTCCTCGATACCAATGAATGTTGCCGAGATTGGTCAGACTGTCCGCCACCTTTACATTGCCCTCCCCAAGAATCTCCCGGCAGATTTCGAGTGCTTCTCGATAAATTGCCTCTGCACGATCGAAGTTGCCATGTCCAGCCTCGATATGGCCAAGCTCTTTCAGCGTCTCCGCCAAGTCGATCCGATCGCGGCCGGCCAGCGTGGGACGAGGAAACCGGGGAAACCGGGGACGCTGACCGGTTTTTCACTCGACAATGAGTCCCAATCACCTTCCCCGGATTCTGTGTTAGGGTGCTTGCCTAAACCGGTCAGCGTCCCCAGTTGTTTGAATCGGCTCGCAAGCCATGGTTGCGTGCTCCGGGGCGCATCCCTGCCGATGCCATGCCGGGATCCCGCGGCCCAGGTCAGTAGCGCATCCAGTCAAAGGGAGAATAAGTATCGCCGATCAGGCCTTTGACAATTGACCGCGTGATGCCGACCGACAGGTCTGACACGCTCAGGACGACAATTCCTGTTTTCTTTTCAGGGAAAAGCACGACGTAATTTTCGCAACCCTCTTCCATCCCGATGTGGAAGAGCGCTTCTCCGGCAGGACTGCGGAACCAGCCCCAGCCTGGAGTCCACGACAGTTGGACGCTGTCGTTCACGCCGGCGTCGTCCTTCTCGCGGCTGTGAAGGGCCTTGCCTGCAACCCGGATGCGGGGGGATCGCCAGGCCTTCGCCGTTCCGGTCTTCAACCCCCGGCCGCTCAGCGTGGCGAGCGCAAACCTGGCGTAATCCGACGCGTTAGTCAGGAGCGATCCGGCGCTGTTGGCGTTTGTCCGGGTCCTCTGGATCAGAGGGCCCAGCCCGGTCCCGAGGTCGACGGCGAAGTTGCCGTCGAACCGGCTTTCCCAGAGGAACGAGCTTCCGGCCATGCCGAGAGGTTCGAAGACTTTCTCTTTTGCCAGCGCGGCGAGATCCCGCCCGGTCTTCTTTTCCAGGAGAAACTGCAGAAGGTAGTAACCCTCGCCCGAGTAGCTGAATTCCTGGCCCGGATTGAAAAGCATCTCCAGCGGCCCGGTCCAGCGCTGGCGTCTCCAGTTCGGAAATCCAGCCGAATGGGTGAGCAGGACGGCAGGGGTCAGCGCCCTGCAGCGCGCATCGTTCTTAAGAGAGTCGTACTGAGGGTATGCTGTAAAAGGAGGATCGATGAACTGAAACAGCGGCTGATCCAGATTCAGAAGGCCCTCGTCGATCAGCTTCATCACGAGATATGAAAAGACCGGCTTGCTCAGAGATGCAGCTCTAAAGACTGTCCGAGAATCGACCGGCTTGCGGCTTGCCCGGTCCACGACACCCATCATGCGCTCGATAACCACACGGTCGTCCTGGAGAACGGCCACCGAGAGAGCCGACACATTGGAGTTCTTGGTAATGTCGAGCAGCAGCGTTTCGGCCTGATCCGCGGTTCGAATCTCGCCTGCCAATGTTTTCCACGTGACCGGCCCGGAAGGAGCGGTGTCGGCGGCAAGCACCGGAAACAGGATCGCAGCAAAAAGGACTGTAAGCGAGTATTTGCCGTTCATCTTTCACTCCTTCTTGAAGCCGGAAGTCACCATTCGGTGATGGAGAAACCGCGCGTTACGCCTGCGGTTCTTCCGATCGGACTGCGCCGATGGTTTCCGGTTTGATTCGCCAGGCCAGGACTAGGCCGACCAGCATCCAGGTTACGAGGGTGATAACGCCCATTTCTGCGACCGCGGAGAACGGCTTCTCGTCGGTGAGGCTCCGCAGAAGATCGGCGGAGACGGCGAGGAAGAATCCCAGTCCCGCAACAAACGTCACCCTGCGAAAATATGTCGCCAGCATTCTTGCCGATGCCTGGGACAGCAGCCAGGCTGCCGCGATCGGCGCCAGCACAAACGAGAGAATCCCGACCGAGGCGAACCCGGGGACCGTGGCGTGAGTGTAGCCCCTGTATGTGACCGCAAAGACAGGTTCGTTCAGATAGTCTGGGAAGCGGCTGCTCCTGTCGCCAGGAGCCATATAGGGGAACACGTACGTGCCTGGTTCGGTAATTCGTTCCTTCAGGGCTGCGTGAATCTGCACCTGGTCCGGTATGCTTCGGAGTTCGTTGGCCGGGAGAAGAATTCGGCCGGCCACCATCGCCAGGAACATCACCACGCCTCCCAGGAATCCGGCAATGAGTATGTTTTTCGTCATAGAGACCTCGCTGACTGTTCCCGTTCCTTGTGCGGCGCACCTCTGAAACGTGGATCCATCATGGCCGCGACGAGAACAATGATGACGAGAAGCACCAGAAAAACGCCAAAAGCACGCTCATAGCGCACAGGTTGGCCGAGAGCAAAATCCGGAATTGCATTCAGCGACGCGTGGAACAACAGGGGCGGCAGCAGGCTCCCGCCTGCGCGCAGCGTAACCCAGGTGAATACGATGGCCATGGGCAATGTCGTAATCTGGCGGACTACCAGGGCCCCTATGCCCGTGAAACCGAAGCCCTGCGAGAGATCGATCGGTGCGTGCCAGAGAGCCCACCAGAAGCTGATGATCAGGCTGGCAGTGAACGGCGTATGGCTTTGGAGAAGTCGTGAAAGCCATGCGCCGCGCCAGCCGGGCTCTTCTCCGAGCGATCCCCCGTACGCCAGATTCATGCTCAAGCTGGCGAGCACGCCGAGCGGCGTCAGTTCCCGCACCGGCATGACAGGGAGCCTGGATGCCGGACCTGCCGTGGCCGGTGTCATTGCCCATGCGGCCAGGAAGAGGGCCGGCGGGGCGAGCAGGGAACCCGCCGACCACAAGGCCGTGTTTGTGCGGTCGGATTTTTGAGCGGTCCAGGGGACCAGCCGGTTGCGCTCCCGGCCGAGACTCACCAGGATCCAGAGCGCCAGTGCGTTCAGTATCCATGTCGAGCGGGCGTCGACGGCGGTGAACGACGGGAACCCGCGTGTTGCAATCCAGGCGCCCAGTGCCACGGCCGGCGCGTACACAAGGCCGAGTAGCCGCAATGCCCGTCTGCGCCCGCCGGGATCGACGCAGATCCCCAGCGCCATGCCCGCAAGGGCGGGGGCGAAAACACCGATCTGGGCGACGAGCCAGGGAAGGTCGGGGGCGCGCACGGGAGTTCGCAGAAGCGCTCCGGAGATGAGCCACAACGGCCATGAGATGCCATAGGTAATGATGAGAAATACTGCCGTCTCATGCCGGCCGATCCATCGCTTCATGTTTTCTCCCTCGAGCCGCCTGGTAATCATGACGAAGTCTTCGGAAAAAGCGTTCCCTGTTTGTCTGTAAACCGGCCTTAATCCCGCGTTACGGGGACGACAAACGGCACACTCGCGGAATGCGATGTGCCCGGGGTGTTGACGTACTCCATCTACTGGTGCGGGTCCATGTCCGGCGGCATGGCGATGCCCGGCGGCTGGACCATGTCTATGGCGTGGATGAGGATCCCCGGGCAGACCTGGCTCGATGCCGCCGCCTCGTTCATGGGGATGTGGGTGGTGATGATGGCGGCCATGATGCTGTTGTCGCTCGTGCCTATGCTGGCGAGCTATCGTCGCTCCGTCCGCGGGCCGGACGAGGCTCGTCTGGGCGGGCTGACGGCGCTTGCCGGCGTGGGCTGCTTTTTGGTGCGGGCCGTCGTCGGGGCATCGGTTGCCAGCCTCACAATCTGCACCGGTCCCAGAAGGCCAGAGGGCAACAAAGGAGAGTCAGCCCTGTAGAACTGCTGGGTGGTGTACGTATACTTTTTCGTGGCATTCGGCTGCTGGTCGCCGATCAGACGATTGACCCAGAGGTTCGTCACCTTGATTTCCAAAGTGTTCGCGCCTGGTTTCATAGCAGCGGTTACATCCACGCGGAATGGCGTCTTCCAGACGATGCCCAGCGACTTGCCGTTGACCGCTGCCTCGGCGAGGTTTTTCACATCGCCCAGGTCGAGCCACAGCCGTGCCCCGGTTGTAAACCAGTCGGCCGGTGCCTGGAATGTCTTGGTATAAGTTCCCGTGCCGGCGAAGTACTTCACACCCTCATCGGCGTTCTCACTCCACGAGCCCAGCTTGTCGAGTGTAATCCTGGCGGGGGCTCCGCGTTCCGCCTGGAAGCTGACCTCCCACGGACCCTCTAGTGTCGCAATCCTGGTTTCCACCGGCGTCGGCAAGGTGCGCGCCGGCGAAGATGCCGCCTTGCGGAACACCACGAACACCGCTTCGTTCGGCTGCAGGCGCAGCGGCACCGTGGTCCGCCCTGCGGCAGTCTTGAAGGAGGCCGGCGCCACATTGCCGGTTTCGGCAGACCAGAGTTCGGCGGCCTTCCCTTGCACGCGAAAGGTCGCTTCCACACTCTCCACCCGTGCGTTGCGGTTGTTCACCCAGTAGATTTCTCCGTCCGGCAGCCTGCGGTGCACAAACAGGAGGTTGGTATCCGCCTGCGGTCTGGCATATTCGAAGTCCGGTTCCACCTGCAGGGCCGTCAGCGCCTGGGCGACCGTCCGGCCGGCGTAGACTCTGCCCTTGCCGACTGCACGTTCGCCCGCGTCCGAAGCCCAGAGTTGGTCGACGATGGCGCGGAACTCCGCCTGGTCATCGGCTAGGCTGGGGCTGTCGACGGGTTTGGGACCCACCACTGCAGCCCCGCCGTTCACGAGGTCGCGAATCTTGCGCAGAACTGTAAGCGACATGTGCTGGCTGCTCGGATCGAGTGCCAGAACGCGGTAATTCATGCCGCTTGGGGTGGTGATTCGTCCCTCCTCTACCGTCAAGCGATTCACCAGGGCGTCGGCATTCACAAAGTCGTAGTCATAACCGGCAGGCACTTCCGGCAGCTTGCTTGCGAACAGGGCCGTGATATTGGCGTCCTCACCATAAAAATAGATGACGTCGGCCACGAACTTCCCCTGCTGGAGCATATAGGAACTGCGGGCCAAATACATAACCCACGGCGCTGCCAACTCAGCCCAGGTCTCGTGCCGGGTGAACCATTGGCCGAACGGCCCCAAGCCGAGCCCCGGCACTTTATCCGACACCGGCTGGTGAACCGAAGTGTGGATTACGAAGCGGTTCAGTCCCATAGCCAGTTCCTTGTCGGCGGTCGGCTTCAGTGTTTCTGGCGACCACGACCAGGCGTTTCCGCTGGCCGTCAAGGATTCGGCGGCCGCCAGATTCTGGCCGTAGATGTGGGCCACCGAAGCCGACTCGCGGATGTCGGCGCAGTAACCGGTCTGCTCGTCGTTGGCTCCTCTTGGCATCCACATGGCGCTCATGGGGACTTCGGCATTGCGTTTGACCTCCATGCCGTCTCCGATGAATGCCCGGCCCGATTCGTGCGATTCGGTGTAGCGGCCCATCGCGCGCTCGTGCAGAGACGCGGTGATCTGGTCGTAGTGGTATTCCGTAGTCAAGTCGGCGATGGTCTTGCGGAAGTCCCAGAGAAAGCGATCGCTGGCTTCCGCACTCTCGACGATCCAGCCCGCCAGAACCGGCAGCCAGGGCCGGATATCATAGCCCCGGCGCCTGGTGAACTCGGCCATCATGTCGTCGGTCCAGTTCTGCACGCCTGCTTCCCAACTGTCGGTAATGACATACTGCAAGCCGTGTTTCCCCATCAGCGGACCGACCGTGTCTTTGTATTGGTCCAGATAGTTGTCGAGATACGCCTTGACATAATTGCGGTTGAGCTTGTCCACTTCCAGTCCGGTAGCTTCGGGGGAAGCCGGGGAGTTTCGTGCGCCGGTGAGCGAATAGCCGAAGCGCAGTACTACCCATCGGCCGGTCGGGGGCATCCAGTCAAGGGTCCCGTCCGGGCGCATCTTCGAAGTCAAGTCGATGACGTCGGTCTTGATGATGGCATCCTGAGGCGGCACCACAGGAGTCACGAGCTCATAGGGGCGGATCGCCGCCGAAAATCCTGCCTTCTCTTCGAACCGGTTCACCCGCGCTCCCGTGTGCAGGACGAGTTCGGCAATTTGAATTCCGGCAGGGGCGGCAGGTGCCGGGTTTGCTGCTCCCGGTGGGGGTCCCCCGGAGGGCGGCGCCACAGCTCCGACTGCCCCGCCCCGGCCAGCCGCCGGTGGCCGCGTCTGGAACGTCACACGGTAGAATCTGGCGGTAACCGGCGGAAAGGAGATGGTGCGCGCCCCACTCGGAAATGCCACGGCTGTCCTGAACTGTTCGCCGTCGTCGCTCGATTCCAACTCCGGGCTGCCGACACCGCTGCCCCCCCTGCCGCCGCCAGAACCTCTTCCTCCGCCACCGCCGGTTATCAGAGTGAGCCCACGAACTGTCTGCGGGGTTGCGAACTCGAACTGAATCCACGCTTTTTGCCCGGCGGGCGCTAACGGCAATGCGGTGGCCTTCGCGAGGTCGCCGTCGGTCAGCGCGGCCAGGTCGAAGGTCCCGCCGCTGGAGGTCACTTTCGCCTGCAATTCCGCCAGCGTACGGTCGCTTTCCGGTGCGCGATAGGCGATCACCGCGGCATCCGCATAAAACTCAGGTGGAGGTGTGGCTGCTTGTCCACCGCCGAATCCTCCCCGCCCGCCACCGATGTTCTGGAACGGTCCGGTCGTGGATGGCGGTTTGGGCAGCACTCCGGTGAACGGCCCACCACCCTCGACCCGGATTTCACTCCAGACGAACTTTTTCATTGCCTGCGCAGGCGGCACCCACGGTCCACCGCTCTCGCTCCATCCGGGCGAACCGGCGATGGCCATTTCCAGCCCCAACTGATCAGCCAGCATGGCGGCATAGTTGAATGCGTCCTTCCACTCCGGCGTCATGTAGACAAGCCGTTTGTCCACGACCTGCGGCGTATTGAGCGCCGCGTCGAAGTTCTGGAACCCGCCGATTCCGACCCGCTTCATCCATTCCAGGTCAAGCCTGATCCCGTCCTTGGTGATGTTGCCGTTCATCCAATGCCACCAGACGCGCGGTCTGGCGCTGTCCGGCGGGTTCTGGAAGCCACGCTCGAGCGCATCACCTGAGTTCTGCGCCGAAACGATCCACGCCCCGAGAAAGGCAGCGGTTGTGACTGTAAAGCCGAGTAGCTTTGCCCTGTGGAAGATTCGCATGGGTGTTTCTCCACCTGCCGTAAACAAAGGAGTGATGTCTTCAGGCACGACTCGCCAAGAATCCCCAAACCCTTGACTGCCGGTAAACCTTCGCCGGCAGTTTGTAGACCGCCCCTGCTTTGACAATTCGTCGGTCAGCTACCATCCGCAATCTGCTATCTACCGCCCTACCTTCTACTGCCTGCCGTTTCCCTCACGTCCCGCTAGGTGGTCGGAGGCTGCGGCACCGAAAGCTTGCCGAGGTTGCCGCCGAGGCGGCCGGGGTCGGGCGGCGTCGGCGTCGGTCCGGTCGGCCGCGGGCTGACGCCCACCATCGAGTAGATCTCGTCCTTTGTCCAGCCTGCTTTGATGAGCGCCAGGAACAGCTGCTGCTTGGCCGCATTGAACTTCCTGCTCGCTGCAGGATCGGCCGGCGCAGGCACCCGCGTGATCAGCAGCAGGTTGCCTGAATCGCCGAACAACTTCTTGTAGTCCATCAGGCTCGTTGCGACCGCCTGCGGATCGCTGATGTCGAAGTCCACCGCCACGAGCACATTCTGCTCCTTGATCCGCTTCGCGAGCACAGCATCGGGCATCGCGGCGAGCCCGGACACGATGAACGGCTTCTTCGCGTTGTCGAGCAGATCCGTCAACAGCGTCGCCGACGGGTTGATCGCGTTCAGCACCATCCCGTTCGCCTCGAACGCCTTCACCGCGTCCTTGCCGCGGTCGGTCACGTTGCTCGAGGTGAACCAGCTGCCATCAGTGCGGACGTCCACGCGGCTGATGCCGTACAGCTTCGCGGCAGCGTCGATGAGTGTCAGGTTCCCTGCGAACGCCGACGGCTCGAGGGCCGGCGCGAGGCCGGGACGCCGTACCTGCTGCACGACGCCCTGCGACATGCTCATCATCATCATGGCACGTACCTCGTTCAGGTTGAGCAGGGTCATGCGCATGGCGTTATAGAGGTGCAGCCGGTCGGGAATGGCCATCTCCGTGGTCGTATCGTTGGCCACGTTGATGACGCCCTGCAGCACGAACTGCCCCGTCTTGCGCAGGATTTCCGCATCGATCCTGTCGGTGCGATCGCCCGAATCGTGATAGTCCGGATGGCCGATGCCGCCGTCGGTCATCAGCGCCAGCGACTCGATACCGCGCTCGATGAACGTCGAGAAGTCGCTGCCGCCCGGCCCACCGGTGGACGGGTGCACTGCTTTCGCAACGTCCGGGTCCTGGTTCTTCATGATCACGTCGAAGATCGCCGGGAAGTTCAGGGCGCCGGGCGCGCCGATACCATCCCCGAGGCCGATCATGTCGCCGTTGAAGTTGGCGACGATATTGTCCATGGTCACGCCGTCGGTCGGATGCGTCCCGTAGTAGTTCGAACCGACGAGGCCCTCCTCCTCGCCGCACCACAAGCCGAAGATGATCGTGCGTTTCGGCTTGATGGTGGCGGCATTGGTCGTAAGCAGGCGCGCCATCTCCATGGTCAGGGCCGTGCCTGAGGCGTCGTCATCGGCGCCGGGATAGATGACGCCGTTGGTCACACCCAAGTGGTCCATGTGGCCGCCAATGACGATGTACTGGTTCTTGAGCTTTGGATCGGTGCCTTCCACTTTGCCGAGGACGTTGTGCGAGATGTTGTTCTTGTACTTCTCGCCGTAGAATGACGCAGTGGCGTAGCCCTTCACCTGCGCCGCGACGCCGGTCGCCATCGAGCGCGCAGTTTTGCCCTTGATGTCGCGCCGGATCTGCTCGATGCGCGCACTGAAGCCGCGGGACGACTCCTGCGGATCGCGCAGCATGACCTGGCGGAAAACACGAACGTCGATGTCGGTGAACGCGAGGAAGGGGCGCGTGAAGGCGGACGGATCGAGCGTCTGTGTGATGCCGCCTGCGACCATCGCCGGTGCGGGCGCCGGGGCCGGACCGCCCATCAGGCTCCCGCTGGCGAGCCTGGTCGGCTCGAACAGCAGGATCGCCGCGGCCCCCTTCTCATACGCCTTCATGATCTTGGCAAATGGAGTCGATTCCGCGGCCCACGCTTCGGCGCTTTTCGGTTCGGGCGGCGCCACACCGAACATGCCGCGGGCGGCCGGCGCATCCTTCGGCGAGCCCTTGAAGGCCAGGACGATCTTGCCCTTCACGTCCACGCCCGCGTATTCGTCAAGCCCCTTGTCGGGCGCCGAAATCCCATAGCCGACGAAAACAATCTCGCCGCTCGCCGACGCACCCGGCGTCGACCGGTTGTCAATCGCGAAATCGCCATCCTTGAAAAAGAAGGCGCGCCCGTCGACGATCATCTCCGGCGTGCCCGTCGTGGCGACGTAAGTGCCGCTCATCGGCACGTTCTGCAGGTAGGTGCCGTTCTCGCCGGCCGGCTTCACTCCCCATTCCTTGAACTTTGCGACGGCCCATTCGACCGACTTCTCGTAGCCGGGCGTCAGCGTGCGACGGCCTTCACGCTCGGGTGCGGCCATCCACTCGATGTAGCTCCTGATGACCTTGCCGTCCACCTTGATCGGCGTCGGGCCTCCCGGCGCGGGCTTGCCCCCCTGCCCCGCCGCAGACATGGACATCGCAATCACAACCGCCAGCACGACCGCGACTCGCATCGCGAACTTTCGCACTTTCATGTTAAATCTCCTCTTGGATGAAGTTCCGTGTTGCCTCCAGCCTGAAAGGTCGGGGCCTCGCTAACAAAGAAAACGAATGGCAGTGGGCAGAGTTGCAAGTCTTATGAACACTTCCATCGACTGCCCTGGGGGAGCTGATTCAATTGATGTCGCCGATTTTATATCATAATCAGCATGCGGGCACGGGGCATTTCGCATAGCTCGAATTTCCGGCGCGGGCAATCTTTCACATAGGTATGCGTCGCGACTATGGTATTTGGATCCAGGACGGTGAGAACTGCAGGTGGGTGAGTTATTTGGAACCCGCCCGTGGCGTTCTTGAATCGTCCTGTACCGCCAGTGAATGTAAACACATGATCTACTCTATTCCAGAACAACTGGTCGCCATTCGCAGCGGTGAGGGTTCCGCTCCCGATGAGAAAGAGCGTGATAGGATCGGTAATTTGCAGAGTCATCGTGTTATCGTATCGCCCTACGTGAGTGGCTTCACCCCAATCCACGCCCACGTCCAGGACCCTGTTTCGCGACAGATCCTGTGTTCCAGTATGTTAGCGAGGGTTTACTACATTTAAGTCAATTTGGGCTGAAGTAGAATCGAAGGGGGAAGGAGAAGAAGGAGAGGAACACGGCGGGGCCGCGTTCCTCTCCTGTGTGTGGGTTAGAAGTTGAAGCGTAGGACGGCCTGAATGTTGCGCGGGCCGCTCTGAGTGCCTGAGAACTGGCCGCATGACGCGCTGCTGCTGGCGCACATGGCGGCGTTGAAGGTCACATAGTTAAAGGCATTCAACATCTCGGCGCGGATCTCGAAGTTCTTCGATTCGGTGAACCGGATTTGCTTCACCAGACTCAAATCGAAGTTGATGAACCTCGGGCCCCGGATATAGTTGCTGTACGGTGCACAGTCTCCGGTGACGACCTGGAGGCAGCCGTCGACCGAGTAGTTGCTGTTTGCCGGCGCAAAATAGCGACCGGTGGGGACACCGTAAGCGGGGCTGTAGCCGGTCGATGAGGTTGCGCTGACGTTATAGGCCGCGATTGTGTTGGCGATGACGTCCGCAGGGAAGTAATACAGCTGCCTGTTTACATCATCGAAGCGCAGCCCGGCGAGATTGCGCACGTCGTCGAGCGTCATGCCGACCAGCCTGACATTGCCGAGGGCCAGCCGGGTGCCGCTCTGCCAGCGGCTGACACCCATGAACTGCCAGCCGCCGATCACGCGGTCGAGCACGCCGTGGCTGCCGCCAAGCAGCATTTTGCCGCTGCCCAACGGCAGCTCATAAATCCAGTTGACCTTGAAGGTATGCGGCAGGGTCGTGCCTATGGTTTTCACATAATCCGAACGGAACGATACGCGGTTCAGATCAAGATTTTTGGCCCAGACGTAGCTGGCCTGTACCAGCAATCCCCTGGACAAGCGGCGGCGCAGCTCCACCACCATGGAATCATAGTAGTTGCGACCGCCATTGGTCATAATGTAGGCACCGCCCGAGGAGACGGTCGGATTGACCTGGAATTCATTGACAGGCAATCCGGCATTGGTTGCATTGGTGCGATAGGTTGCGTTACCGTACAGAGCGCTGGCGTAGGAACCCGGATTCGGGTTGAACTGTGCCAGATAAGTCGTGAATGTGCTGCTGCCGAAGTTGGAAGAGTTGTACTTGGTCGTATCTCCGGCCTGTGACGCCGAAATCCCCGAGAAGTAAGCCAGCGTGATCGGCAACGGCGAAGTGCCGGCCGCCCCGGTATAGGCAAAAGTGTTCCCCTTGCCGGCAGCCTGATTTGCCTTCAGGTTTGCCATCGCCAGCTTGAACTCACTTAGGAAGCCGTTTTCGACGAGAACCGTTTCGTTGAGATTGCGATAGTTCCAAGCCTGGAGATTGCGCGAGGCAGCATAGCGCACCTCGATGACCATGTCCTTGGTGATCTCCCGCTGGACGCCGAAGCTCCAGGACAGGGTGTAAGGTATCTTCAGACCGGGATCGAAAACATTGACCTGATCCGATGGCGACGACCCTGACAGCGGATACGTCGGCGTGGTTGGAAACGAAGGTGGCCCAAGGCGGCTCTTCTGGCTGAACAGGAGCGGCCAGGTGTCGCTACCAACGCCGCTGACCAGATTGCCGTTGTTGACGTTGCGCGTGGCACTGATGCTCGGCCCGACGTTGCCGGAAAACATGGTGTCGTACTCATACATCCCGTTGCGGTTGTAAGCAAGCGAGAAACCGCCGCGGAGCACGGTCTGTCCGCTATCGCCCATGATGCGCTTCAGGAAGCCCTCCCCTTTCGGGGTCCAGGCAAAGCCCACGCTCGGAGCGAAACCTTTATAGCTGGTGTTATAGGCAGGAGATCCCGCTACGTATTGCTTGTAAGTCGGGGCCGTCCCTGTCAGGGTGCCGGGCTTGAATAGGTTGCCCACTCCGGAAAGCCCCCAGAGGTCCTGGATGGTATTGAAGGTGTACACGTTGTTGAGCGGGACAAAAGGCAGCTGTCCTTCCCAACGGACGCCGTAATTCAAGGTAAAGCCCGGGCGAAGACGCCAGGAGTCGGACACAAACGCCCCAATCTCACGCATGTGGCCGCGACGCGTGAAGTCTCCGTTGTAGGCGTACTGGTTGGAGGCCTCATTCAGGTACGCATTGCCGTTAATGGCGGTGACGCGTCCGGTCATGAGCGCGTAGATCTGCTGGGCCTGAGTGTACTGCGTAGGGGAGGAGCCCTGGAAGTTCTTCGGTCCGTTGGTGGCATCGAACATGAACCGCGCCGGATCATAGCTGGTGTTCACCCCAAAGCTGATACTCGGCACGGTGTAGGTGAAGTCCTGGATCCACAGCGCAACATTGGTAAACGAGCCGCCAATGCTGATGTTGTGTGATCCCTTGGACCAGCTCAGTGTGTCGTTGATGGATTCGTTCGGCGTATTGCGGCGCTCCGGTCCATTAGCAATATAAGCATTGCTAATGGGGCTGAGGCTGAGGGCGAAGCCGTCCTGGTTGCCTATCCCTGATGTCGCAAACTGGCCGGCATTGACGTCGGGCCAAAAGAGCGTGCCGCCGCCGATGAACCCGAAGCGCGCCTCATTCACGATCCTGGGCGTAAGGGTCGAACGCAATGCCACAGAACCTGAAAAGCGGTTACCGCCCTGGGTGCCGAAATTCGGGAATGTCGGATAGGCCGGATCCACGCTGTTGGTGATATCGACGGTCTGGGGGTATTGATTGAAATACCAGCTCAACTCGACGCGCTGTTTGCTCGTGATGTTGAAATCCCCGCGCACCACCGGAGACTTGCGCTTACTCGGGGCACGGTTGACGAATACGTAATCCATCAACGCGGGATTGGTCTGCTGTTTCGTGCTCCCGATCTGTTGTGAGACATTACGGATGTCCCCCAGCAGTTTCTGGATGGTCGGGTCCCACGTGGCAGTCTGCCCGTTGGCCGCCGCCAGCGTAAATAGATTTACCTGCTGGACAGTACTTCCCACCGTGTAGGGGAAAATGCCCTGATCGACCAACGGATTGAAAATGGTGCGCGTGCGCGTCACCTGTGCCGGCTGACGCAGTTCTTCATAGTTGACGAAGAAGAAAGCGCGATCCTTGCCGCTGAAACCCAAGGGCCCAAAGAGCCACTTCGGGACCGAAATAGGCCCGCCGAAGCGGCCGCCGTACTGATTGAGGATCAGCTTGTTGCGCGCCGCCTTGCACTTATCGAACTCGTTGGCCATTTGAGCAGCCGTGCAGGGCACGCCCGTGCCGTTGTAAGCGGGGGCCTTGTCGCGGTTGTTGGCCCAGGTGTTGGCATTGAGCCACGAGTTTTGATGATATTCGTAAAAGCTCCCGTGGTAGTCGTTGTTTCCCGAGCGGGTGACAAACTTGATCTGGACGGCGCCCTGACCGGATGATTCCGACCCCGGCGTGGCCGTGGAAACCGTCATTTCCTCGACGGAGTCGATGCGCGGCATGATCATGCTGAACATGCCGTCGCCGCCGATACTGCCCTTGAGGTAGTTATCCTGCGTGTTGGTGCCATCGATGGTGATGTTGATGGTGGCGTTGGGCAGGCCCATGACGGTAGCGTTGCGAGCACTGCTCGTCGTGTTCACGCCCGGCAGGTTGACGAGAAAGTCCAGCGCGCTGCGGGTAGACAGCGGCAGGCTGGATATCTGGCTGACGTTCATTGTCGTCGTGATGGTGGCCGTCTGCGACTGCACAATTTCGGCGTTCGCCTGCACGGTCACCACTTCGTTAGTACCGCCCACCTGGAGGGTTACCGTAATCGCACCGGGGTTGCCTGCGGTCAGCACGATGTCCTTGACGATCGCCTGCTTGAAGTTCGGCACGGTCACGGTCGCCGTGTATGTGCCAGGGCTCAGGGCGGGAATATGAAATACACCGTCCTCACCGGTAACGGCCTTGTACTCCGCACCTGTATTATTGTTCTTGACCAAAACGTCCGCGCCCGGAATGAACCCGCCGGACTGGTCCTTAACTGTCCCGACGAGCGAGGAGCTCGTTGCGACCTGGGCGTGGCACAGCGCACTGACCGACGCGATCAGCAGCAATGCCATAACCATTCTGAATGCAATTTTTTTCATAAGGGTTCCTCAACTTAGAAACATTGTTCCTCGGAAGTGCGCGACTGCGAAGTCCCGCTCCCACAAATTTTCTCCCGAAATGCAGGCAGAAGAAATCGGTTGATCCCGTCACTGCCCGCGACCGCCATGGATCCATTAGGATCAGCCGTGACGGCTGGCCCGCACATGCGGCACAGCCGTCCTGACTTTGGCGCCGGCCCGAGGCCAGTCTCTCGCCACAGCAGCGTGCCCGCGCCACAGACATCGGGCTGCACAATCTGCGGATCTGTCAGGGGGGAACCCGCGGTAACAACAGGATGGCGGCTTCGAAATCCCCAAAAAACAAGTATGCATCCCCTTCGTGTACTGTTCGGGCGTAACTGCCACCCAAGGTGTCAACTTAACGATTTGACGCCATCATAAACCCTCTTCACTTCACATGACAAGGACTTTTGTTGAGCCGCTCTAATTCTCCTGGATACTTCATCGAAAGATATTAATGTTTTCAACCTCGCACGCCGGAGTTTGGAAAATCCCCGCAGCCGAAAACGTTAATAAATACGAGGGTTGTGAGATTCCATACAACGCATGACAGCTGGCACTGTCTAGCGGTTTCCAACGCACGCAGATTCATTGCTAAATGCTTATTGATACTTAAGGTGGGATTTTTTGACCGGCCACGCATTGGATAAATCAAATGACGCCAAGAAACATATATAAGTTTTTACTAATGATATGTATACTCCACTTCCAAGAATGGGGCCACGCCCCCCCCGACGTTGACAATAGGCGATTTCCTATCACAGTCCTTATAATTGCATCACATCTCTGCCCGTGATTCCGCATTAACGGCTGGGCGTACCAGCCCAAAGCCACGTATATTAAAATCATTTAAATATCTAGTCAGCTAACATAAGAAATTACTAATAATAATTGTTGCAATGGAGCTTCGTCAGGATGTCTGCGACAATTCCCTCAGTTATTTTACCGGAGCGTTGATCCTTTTTTTGAACAATTCGCACGTGCGCTCCAGGTTTGATATCCGCTCGATTCCTTCCGTCCATATGTTCCTTTTGCGATTGTCCCTTTTATTAGAAAGGGACGGTAGGACCCTTCCACACTACATCTTCTCGGGGCCTTGCTCTTCCTATTGCTGCCCTTGCGTCGCACCATCCAGTACCTCGAACAGTGTCCCCAGCCGTGGAAGGACGCTGCCGCAATCATGCTCGGGACTGGAATGAGACCGGGAGAAGTGTTCTCGCTGAGACGGGAAAATATTATCCTGGGCGAGAACGGTGGCTTGATTCACGTCCTGGAGGGCAAAACGAAGGCAGCTCAAAGGTCGGTGCCCCGGAAGCGGCTAGTCACCGAGGGTGATCACCACGAAAATGAGGAACAAAATGAGGAAGAGGAACAGCCCGTTAAATAGTGGAATTCAAAAGGCTTTATGGTGCGCCCGGCAAGACTCGAACTTGCGGCCTTTTGATTCGTAGTCAAACGCTCTATCCAGCTGAGCTACGGGCGCATCCTTTAGCTGCAATAACTTACAGGACCGAATGTCTCTTCGCAACCCCAAATTTGACCTGGGAACCGGGGAACCGGGGACTGACGACGGCAAGGTGCTGATCAGATAATATTTCGACAACTTTTCACCCTCAAGACTTACGCTTACAGCAAGAAAACAGGCTTGATTATTGCCTGTAAGGCGGATGACTATGCGTGACTAATCTCAACAGCTCGGGAGAGTGGGAGCCGTGTTGTCGGGAATCATTCTGATGCGTCGGGCGCGGGCCTTAGCTTGAAAAATGGGCCCGCAATTTTGATTCTACGCCCCTCAAAGAGGCATCTGAAGTGCGGTTCCACAAGCGCATTCAAGCAGTTGCCGTCGTCAGTCCCCGTCGCATACTTAAGTTGACGGCATTGGGTCCGACCTCTACCTGCCACCAGGCGAAAAAGGGTTGGGCGAGAACGTTTATCGGACCACTTGGGCGGGCACGGCGGCCACCGCCGACATGCGGTGGGTGCCGAAGGCGGCGAACGCGGCCACCCCCTGGTCGCCTGAAACGCGGATGTACCCCGAGTTGATGTCCAAGCCCAGAATGTCCTTGAAGTACTCCTGCTCGGTCAAAAGCTTCGAGATGCGCTGCCCGGGTGGGATCACCAGGGTTCTGGAACGTATCGCAGAGCCGGTCTTATCGAAGAGCTGCATCTTCAGCGTGGCCGCGTTGTCGCCAGGATTTACAATCGTAACACCTGTCCACCACGTCGCGTTCGACGCAACCTGGCTGAACACCAAATCACTCGTGAGTGTCTGCACCAAGGGAAGAGCGGAACCTAACGTTCTCCTGGCCGGATCGCCAAACGTCGCGCTGCCGATGAGTGGAGCCCCAGCGGGCCCTGAGCTCCTGATTGCCACATATCCCTGGACCTGGACAGAGCCGGCCGCCACGAAAAACTTCGGGTCGTCGATGTAGGTTTTCCCCTTACCTGGAATTGTCACCGTGCGCGCAGATCCAACCTGAGCGCCGTCGTCGCCGATGAAGCGCAATTCGGCGGTTGCCTCCTGGTCTGACGGGTTGACAATCGTGAGTGTCGTGCTCCAGTCCTGCCCGCCGGTGACGTACTGGGGACAGAAGAGCGAGGCCGCGCCGCCGGACGAATCCTGCCCGTCCAGACCCGCTATGAACTGCGACACTTTGCCCATGTTTTCGTATGGAACCACGGGCTGATCGGACCGGACCCTCAGATAATCGGAAGGAGAACAGACAAGCTCGGGGAAAAGCGACGTGAGCGGTTCCGCCAGTGCACCCTTGGGTGGAATACTGCGCGCGCATTCGCCGCGTGTGATGCCGCCTGGATCCACCAGTTCGAAACGCACGTTCGCGGTTTCGAGATTCGGATTGGCCACGTGAATTTGGGTGGAACCGCCGGGCGTGATTTCAGTGAACAGCCAGGATCGAAGAGTTTTCGAAAAAGCACCTGCTCCGTCAATGGTCGAGAGGCTCCTGTTGAACGTCAGGAAGAAGCCGTCGATTCTGGCACTGCTTTCAACCTCGAACCAGCCTACAGGCTGAGCTGCCGCGAGGCCTTCCCCCCAAAGTTCGACATCCAGGATCGAAACCTGCGCGCCCGCCTTTAGAGTCCGAGTCGCGGGATTGGTAATGCCGCTTCCGGAAATGGGTGTGCCATCAACTCCATAAGCGGTGAAAGCCAGTTCTGCATCAGTGGCGTCCAGGTTGACGATGCCGACCCCTGTGGCTTCGCTGGGATCGCTGTCTGAACTGACGTACAATCCTCGGTCGGTGCCGGCATAGACCACTCCGGGATTCTGCCGATGGGTAGCAAGCACCGTGGCGAATTCCGAATCGTCGGATCCCGTCCCCATCGGGCTCCAGGTGACTCCGCCATCTGTGCTCCGGACCACCTGGGCGTTGAGCACGGCGTAGATGTCATCGGGGCTGATCGGATCGAGCGCAAAGATGTTGGCGCTACCGCTGCCACCCTCGGCCGGCATCCATAAGCTTCCATCACTGGTACTGCGGTAGATTCCGGAACCTGTGGCAGCCAACAGCGTGTAGCGATGCTGCGGCACGACCGCCAGAGCATGTGGCATGGCGAACAATTTTGAGGGCGCCGACCAGTTCAGGCCGCCATTGGCGCTCTTGAACAGATTATCCCCCGCAGCAGCATACATGATGTCGGGATTCTGAGGATCAACGGCCAATGACTGCAGACTGCAGTCGATAGACCATCAAGCCAAACAGAGATCAACGCCATTATCGATCCAGGTGGTGCCACCATCCCGACTTCTGTAAAGGGTATCTCCTGCAAGAAAATCTACGATATTGCCATCCGCAGGATGGATTTGGAGGGAGCTGCAGTAATTCCAATGCCCAATCCGATCCCACGTTGTGCCGCCATCTGTGCTCCGAATGAGAACCATCTCCCATGAAGGCGGAGTCTGAATCACGGCAAAAACGATTTCGGGATTTAACGGGTGCACGCTCAGAGCCGTAGCTACACTCCGCTCGAGTATCGGAGTCCAGCTCCTTCCCCCATCCGTGCTTTTAAAAACTCTGTTTGCCGTGACATCCTCGTTCCCGGAAGCAATGGCAGCATACAAGATATTGGGATTGGAAGGGGCGATGGCCAGGGCACTCACGTTACCCCGCAGCCCGCAACTTGTCCAAATGTGGTCCGGATACGGGACGACCGATTTTCCAGCAACTAGTCTCGGGAAATAGAGAGTAGTGGCATTGCCGCCGGAGGCATTGGCAGGAGTAGCGCCACTCTGCCGATCCTGCGGGCCGGCACTGGCCCAAGATTTTGAACTTGCCGGCTGGTGTGTCAGGAGGGCGATCCAAAGCAATAGAAGTAACCGCATTCCTGCAGAGTGTCGCTTCATGGCAATGCCTCCCCATCGAAGATAGAGGAAACAAAAACTCCAGTGGAGTCGATGCGTGTCACACCGAAGCGTCCATACCTTCGGCATTGTAATTATTGATCAATTATATTCCTGACTGCCGTGAATAGTAAATGGCCGGTTCGGCCACCTCTCAAGAGCCGGGCGGGCGTCCGGCGGCCACACCGAACTCGCGCTCCAGGGCGATGCCGGCACGTTCGAGCAACCCCTAATCAAAGAGCCGAGCGATCAATGTGATCCCGTGGGGCACACGTCGCTTTGGCGAGATAGTCGGGAGCGGGTGTGCCGGATCCGGCGCCCAATCACTGCGCGCCTTCTCCACCTCGACGAAGCCCGCGCGCAGCTTCAGGGACGAGTGCCCTGTGAAATTTGTGATGGTGAGGATCTCGTCGCGCAGCGAAGGGACGAACAGCAGGTCGACGCCCGCAAAAATGCGCGCCATTTCCTGGGTGACCTTGCGACGCAACCGGTCAGCCTGGACGAAATCGACGGCCGATAAAAAGCGCGCCTGACGAAAAATGTTGGGCCAGGCATCGGGCACCTGCATCTTGAGGGCCTCGGCGCCATGGGAAAGGGTGAGCTCCTCGAATGCGGCGGCAGCCTCGGCAAAAAGAATGATGCCCAGGGAGACGTAAGCCCAATCGGGGAGCGACACCTCGACGGGGACCATCCCGGCGCGCTTTGCGGTCTCGAGCGCCGCCCGGTCCACCTCCGACGCCGGCGGCGCCGCTATCCATATCGGGACATAGCCGACGCGCAAGCCCTGGACGCCGGCGGTCACGTCAAAAGAGGAAGCGGGCGACAAAATGAGCCAGGCCCAGCGCCGATCCGATGCCGATGAGGAGGGTGCAGTGTTCGCTCCTGCCGTCCCTCGATCAGCGCGAAAGCGCGGAACATATGACGGAATTCTCTGTTCCGTTGCGACAGCGCCGGGGGTGGACTATACTGGGTTTCCCCCAGAAAGCGAGGAACGATCGCCATGACGTTATTCCAGGCCTTTCTGGTCCTGTGCCTGCATTTCCCGCCGACTTTCGCTGCGCCGCGGCAACAGCCCTGTCCCATGCCCCAGGTGGCCGCGGCCTCGCGCGAAGCCAACATCTTCACGCCGGAGCAGGCCGAAATGCTGGGCGGCATCGTGATGCAGCAGGTTTCACGCGAGTTCAAACTGGTGGGCGACCCGGCCCTGAACGAGTATCTGCAGAACATCGCTGACCGCATGGCCGAGGTGTCGGGCGTGGGCAAAGTGCGGGTGGCGATGATCGATCTGCCCGAACTGAACGCCTTCACCTTCCCCGGCGCTCGCGTGCTGCTCTCGCGCAAGCTCGTGTCGTTTGCGCGCACCGAGGACGAACTGGCCGGCGTCCTGGCGCATGAATTCGGGCACATCGTGAGCCGCGATTCGGAACGCGCGGTCTCTGCAGCGCTCTCGACTCCATGAGTTTCGTGCTCGCGGGACTGCTCAGCCCGGAGAGCAACCGACACTTTTTCCAGATTCAGTTTTCCCCTGACGTCCGCTGCCTGCTGGTGGCGAGGGGCGACACCTATGTGGCGCTGGACCTGACGAAATTTACGACGTTCTCGATCCCGGGTGCGGTTCGCGACCGCATCGGCGAATCCTTCTCGTTTCTGGGCAACGATCGCATCCTCGGCCTCAACATGGACAACTCAAGGGAATCGGCCATCGTCACATTCCCGCAGGGCCAGGTGGTCGCCAGGCTGAAGCTCGGGGCGGGGACGTTGATCGCGGCGACCCATGGAGACGGTTACTTCGTGGTACGGCCGATCGCGAACGCCCCGGTCGGCATCTTCAACGTGAAGGAAAACAAGCTTGTGCTGGCCAATCAGACTGCCGGTTTCGACATCTACGATGGATATTTTCTCAGCGAACGCAAAAGCGGCGAACTGGGCCTGTACAGGTTCGACACCCAGGGTCCGGTGAATGCGGTTATGATCCCGACCGGGCCGCTGGGGCAATTGCGGGCGGCTGAAGTGTCGGCAGATTTCGGGCTGCTCGCGATCTCGCAGCGGACGCGCGGCGCGCTCTGGGACCTGAAGAGCGGACAACGCAAGACCTTCGTGCGCGGCTTCCGCGGGGCCTATCTCGACGCCGACCAGTGCGCCTACCTGGATTCCCCGAAGGAAGACAAGGTGCAACGCGCGATCGTGCGTGTCAACGCGGCCAGCATGAGGGTCGACCCGCTCGTCGGCATCGAGCCTCCGGCCGGCGCCTCGACGGCAAAGAAGGATGCCACGACGGTCCCGCAGGGGAAGATGCCGGTCCAGACCACGATCACCGCCGCGCGCGTGGCACAGTACGGGCCATACCTCGTCGGCTGGCTCGAGGCCACGAAAGCCAGGAATGCCTCCAGCATCGTCATCTATGAAGCCAGGAGCGTCAAAGAGCTGTGGTCGCGTTCGTTTCCCAAAAGTGAGCCCGACCGAATACAGGCCGAAGGGCGCCACAACACGCTCGCCTTCTTCTGGCATCTCAACGGCGAGGGCGGTCGCAAAATCCTGGATGCCAACCCCGACCTGAACGCCCAGTTCAGCGCCATGAAGACGGGGAGGGAAAACGTGGATGTGGCCGAGGTGGTCGACTTCGCCAGCGGGAAACCGCGTGGCAACCTCCTGATCGATCTCGGCAACGGGAGCCTCCGGGTGCAGTCCATCGTGACGGTGGGCGACAATATCGTGATGCGCGACAACCAGAACCGTACACTGGTGTATTCGCTGGCGACGGGAAAGCAGCTCGGACATGCGTTCGGCACGCCGATGGAAGTGTCCAAAGACGGGTCTACGGTGTTCGTGCAGAACAATCCCGGCGAGGTGACTCTCTATTCGCTGCCGCAGATGGAGAAGCGGGACGAAATGACGTTCTCCTCGCGCGTGGTTTTCGCACGCTTCAGCGACGATGGCCGCCGGTTATTCGTGCTGACGGAAGACCACACCGCATACACCATCGCTGTTAAGGAACCGGGGACAGGCGTCCCTTATTGCCCGGAGTTATCACGCAAGCTAAATCATCGCCCGCCGCGTTGAAAATGTTACTCCCAAGTGGCTCATCACCGGACCGGAATCGGCGAGACAGTGATTGCATCCTTGATGAACGGCCCGTCAAGGTCATCTCCGGTGCGGCGACACAATCGATGACTCGGCTGCGCCCAGCGTGCACAGGAGTCCATTTCGTGCGGTGGCTCCCAGTAGCGGTCGTTACTCGATAATCGGTGCTTGTATTCCCTTGACAAGCAGCCAAAGGCCCAGACCGACTTCGAAGATAAAGCCCGGTGGTCCATAGTAGGCGGGAGTCACGACGGTCGTCAAACCGGGGAACACCATAAAGGCCAACATGAGGATTGCCATCACCAACGACGAGAAGATTCCCAAAGCGGCCAGTCCTCGAGGGATGTAGCGCGACTTGAACCACAGCCAGGCAAACACGGTCGATCCCACTGCGAAAAATACGATCCCGATTTGATATCCGGCCGTGTGCACGCGGAGGAACGTGTACGCCAGCGCCTGCAACTGCTGCGTGTCAAACGCGCGCAAGTAATCGGCGCCGCTCAGGAGCGACAAGGCTGCAAAGTCGTTCACGGTGATCACCGCAATAACAAAGCATTCGCCGAGCCGGCAGAACGCCGCAAACAAGGCCACGTGCCTGTTAATGGGCTTGAGCACGACGTAAAGAGCCACGACCAATAAGACACCCACGAACCCGATCACATCGCAGACAGTGCCGATGCGAAAGAACCGTTCGGATGCCACAATGTTCCTGGCGGTCTGCACAGCATCACCGCTGACGATCAGCTGACCGCGCACATAGAACACCCCAAAGACCGAGATAAACGTCGTGAACAGGTAAATGAAGCCGGCGACTTTGGCAGCGGTATGTTGTGCCGGTTCTATAGTACGGACTGTCATATCGGGTCTTCCTCCTGAACTGTGCTCATACTCTTTACCTCTTTAGCGGGCGATTGAATCAAGGGTGCATGGCGCGCTACGATCGCCGTTCCTCCGCTGCGCTGGCCTGCTCCTTCCATCGTTGAACGAAAGATGCGGAAACAGGCCGGGAGGGCGGAGCGGAACACGAGCGCCATTCGTTACGCTTCGCCGGTGGGCGCGGGTTCTTTCTCACCCTCGCCTGAGTCGCGCCCGAATCGGCTGCGGCCCATATGGCGCTTCGGTCCCCAATGTCGCCCACCCCATGACTTGAAGAGGATGTGGGAAAGCAGCACCACCCCCCACGCGTGCCAGTAATCAATCCTCGACAGACTGAAAATGTCCGGCATGAGCCAGTTCCAGAGCAGCATCACGACAAGTCCGTAAAGGAACGTGAAGCCCGCCGCCATCGCAATCATGCCTGATACGATGAGGATCTTGACCGGAAGCCGCAATTCCTTGAATTTTTTGAGCATACTTACCTCCCTGCCCTTCGGGCGATCAATTTTCCAGATATTCCTCGAGCGCCGCGCGGAGCCGTTTGATCGCGTAGCGCTTGCGTCCCAAGAGCGTGTTGATGGACGTGCCGGTCGCTTTGGCCATGGCCTCGAAGGTCTCGCCCCGGAACACGTTCCGCTCGATGACCTCGCGCTCCGGCGCCGGAAGCTCTCCGAGCGCGAGTTCGAGTTCGTCCTCGAGCGCCGCGCGCCAGAGGGATTCGAGCGGCGAGAGCTCGCGCTCGTCCACCACCTCGTCGAGGAGTCTTTCGGACGGGGACGCGGTGATCCCCTTGCGCCGCTGCTTGTTGCGATACCAGTCCGTGATCCGGTTCTTGAGCGCCGTGAAGAGCCACGCGGCCACGTTGTGGATAGGCTCCATGCTGTCGAGGGAGCGCAGCGCGTTGAAGAACACGTCGTGGAGGATATCTTCGGCCTCTTCGCGATTCACGTGGCGCTCGGCGTAGCGGAGCATGTGTTCCCGCTCCGCCCGGTACGCCTTCTCGACCTGTTTTAGCATCTTTCGTTACCCTTCGGTATTATTGACGCTGCCCGCGCGTTTTTAGTATGAGGAATGCGGCGCTACTCCGCGGACGGTGTTTCCGAGCGATGGTGCATCGAAAATCGGGTCCATGCCAGGATTGGTTGCCATGGCTTCCGCGTTCTGCGCCTGAATGCCGACATAATCCCGGTGCCTGGTTATCCTGTCCTTTTTTGTAATGTCGTTTCTTGCATGCACGCAGGGACAGGATAACCAGGCACCGATATACTCACGGGAGCCTCAATGGAGGCCCGAAGGGCCGAAATCCCGGCAGGTAACCTCGATGCGGACCGAATTCCACACTGATTTGTTTTCAAGTCTTTACGCGGCGCTTATGCCGGTTTTATAGCTAATTTGGACAGCGCGAAATTCTCAGTGTCGCCTCTGCTGTGCCGGCTCGCCGATTTTTCTTGTCAACCGGCGCAAGGCGTACGTTGTATACATGATAGAAGTGGAAATCACGGGCCGATGGAGACGCACCGGCTCACTGAATGGTACAACGGAAAGGAGCATGTCTCATGATAAACAATATCCTCATGAACGGGTTCGTGGTCGTGATTGCCGCGATCGTCATCGGCCTGGTCCTCATGATCTGGATGATGCTCCGGCGCAAAGCGCGGCAGGCTGGTTATGCCACACTCGGCGCCTATCTGCGCGCCGCACCGCGTTCCGACGCGGAGAAGCGGGACGCCGTTGATCTCGCCCTCAAGGGCCTGGTCATTTGTCTGCTCGGGCTTATCTTATCTCCATTCCTGCTCGTCGGGGTCATCCCGTTCTTCTACGGCGCGCGAAAGGTTGCCTACACTTCGATGGGGCTCGGGCTCGTTGATGACGGCGATCAGCCGCAGGCATGAGCGTAAGCGCTTCTGAGGATCGGTTCAGCATGAAGGAAGGCCGGACTACAGCCGTGGCGCCGGAGACGGGGGTTGCAGTCGCGGCCGTACGCGCAGTCCGCCTGGGCGATCGGGAAGCGTATGGCCGGCTGGTAGAATTGTACCAGGGGCGGGTCTTCGGTCTTGCCCTGATGATGGTCCGACACCGTTCGGGAGCCGAGGAAGTGACGCAAGATGCCTTCCTTCGCGCCTTCACACATCTGGATCAATACGATGAGCATCGCCCGTTCTATCCCTGGATCGCGACCATTGTGGTTCGGCTGGCACAGAACTGGCTGAAGCGCCACGCACGCGTCAGGATGCACGAACCGGCTGCGCTCGAGCCGATCCACGGGCCTGCCACAACCACCGATGTGCTTGATGAGCTCATCATCGACGAGCGCGGCCGGCATCTGTGGGGATCTGTGGCAGGGCTCCCTTCCGGTGAGCGCACCGCGGTCATCCTCTACTACCGTGATGAGATGAAGGTGCGTGACATAGCTCGCGCGCTCGGCGTGACAAGCGGCACAGTGAAAACATTACTGTTTCGCGCACGGCAGCGGCTGCGCCGAACCCTGGACGACGCCGGCGCAAACCATCAGGAGGAATCCACATGACATGCAAACAGGTTCGCGCGCTAATGAATGCGCTGCCTCTCGCAGAATATCCACGGGCTCAACTCGAGGCCGCGGAACGCCACGCGAGGAATTGCAGAAAGTGCACACCTGTCGTGACATCATCGAAGGCACTGGACCTTCAGTTGTCGCGACTGCCTGAGCCGCCGCTGCCCGCAGGACTCGAAGCAGCCATTCTTGAGCGCATAGCACTCCAAGGTCGCGCAGTTGCGCCCCTCTCTGGGGCTGATTCCGTATCGGCGGTGATCAAGCAGGAGCGCTTTTCGTTGGCAGCGGCACTGACGGGACTTGCCGCCAGCCTCGGTGTACTTGCGTACTGGTTGGTTGACGGACGTGCTCAGATTGATCTCACCTCGTCAAGGATCGGCGGAGCGACGATGGACATCATCCACATGCCAGGAGCATTTCCGGCCTTCCTGGTCCTGGCGGTTGGTCTCCTCATCTACGTCACTGGTCTTATCGTGCCACTGTTCGGTCCTGGCAGCGTCAGCCGGAACGGGGCCTGGAATGAATGATCGAGTTTGCGAAAAATCAAAAGCGCGGGCCCTTACATGGCGCCAAAAGGCAATCCGGGACTATCGGCAGTCCTTATGGCGAATCCAGAAGCGCAGTCTACGGATCAATCCACTTCTCGCTTGATTCTTGTTGAATAGGAGGATAAAAACGCACAAAACAAAGGAGAAAACAGGATGCGAACAGGTATCCGGATGTGCCGTGCCGGAGGATTATTTCTCCGGGCAGGGTTGCTCTTCTTCGTGGTTTTGCTGTCCTCCCAAATCAATTCTGGAACGGTCGCCTACGCCCAATTGAAGCCGGGCCAGGCTTCCGCCCAGCCTGTTTTCCCCGGGAAAACCTGGGACAAGATCGAGAAGCCGGAGTCGATCGGCTATTCGTCGGAGCGCTTGAACGCGCTGCGGGCATGGGTCGGTTCGCTGGATACCACATCGATGATGGTGTCGGTTGGTGGCAAGTCGCTTTTTGAATATGGCGACATGACTCACCTGAGTTACCTGGCATCCGTGCGCAAGAGCCTGCTGGCCATCATGTATGGGAAATATGTCGAAAACGGGACCATCCAGCTCAGCAAGACCCTTGGAGAGATCGGCATCACAGACGTCGGCGGATTGCTCCCCCAGGAACTCCAAGCCACCGTCGAGAATCTGATCACGGCGCGCTCCGGAGTCTATCACCCGGCCTCCAACAGCGGCGACAGCACCGCCAGCGCTCCGCCTCGAGGATCTCAGAAACCCGGCACCTATTATCTCTACAACAATTGGGACTTCAACGCGGCCGGGGCGGTATTTGAGAAACTCACCGGCGAGGACATCTATGATGTCCTGGAAACCGAGCTGGCCAAACCGATCGGCATGGAGGACTTCAATCGCTCGGCGCAGCGGAAGAGCGGTGACGCCACTCGGTCGCAGCACATGGCATATCACATTTTTCTTTCCGTGCGCGACATGGCCCGAGTAGGGCTTCTGATGTTGCGCGGCGGCCAATGGAGCGAAAATCAGGTCGCGTCGCGCGCTTGGGTGAAGCGGATTTCGAGCCTCGTGACCCCCTTGAACGAAATGAACCCGCCCGGTTACCGATCGTTGGGATCCGGAAACCGTTGGGGATATGGCTGCATGTGGTGGGTGTGGGATGCTCCCAATTCCCCCGGTCCATTTGAGGGTGCATTTACGGGTATTGGAGCCGGCGGGCAGTACATCACGGTTATCCCGAAGCTCGACATGGTAGTCGCGCACAAGACGGACACCAGCCAGAGATCGGCTCATGGACAACGGAACCGGTCCGTCACACAATCTGAATACGACGCGATTCTTCGCATGCTCATTGCCGCCCAGTGCCCCGGCGGCAAGTGCAGTGAGGTCCAGACGAACCGTTAGGACCGGCAAGATTTACAGCGTGGGGATGGGGGATGCGGGATGGGGATGGGGGACTGACGACGATAAGTGCCGAAAAAATATAGGGAAAGTCTAAAAGCACTCGTTCCAGAGGGACGTTAGCTTCAATTTTCGAGGCTGTTTTTTCAGTCTAAGGCTGCATCGGCCCTCCGAGCGGAAGGTCTCCAGAATCTTGCCTGATAGCATAGCATCCAACCTGCTCCCGCACAGACCAGCAGGTTTCGCCCCATCTGATAGTTTCCAGTTTCTTTCGATCCCTCATCAGTGCTGCGATCCGTAGTACGAATCCTTCGCTCCCGACGGCAATACTCTCGGTCCAAACGGGCTCGCGCTGCAGGCTCCCGGACTTTAACCTCTCTGCGAGCCTGGCATCGTACCATTCAGCGAATCTGCATTGATCGGTCACTCCCCCAAGGTGCACTAACCCTTCAAGATCCAAGATACGATAGCGTTGTCGAAAGCCCATAATCTCCTGATAACCGCACCAAAGCCAATCCCTGGGGTGACCCACCACACTCGCGCGCACCATGTTCAGATCTATGTAGTTCATGCAGTTCCAAAGATGGTCGCCGTCTTCAATCAGGGTGCTGTGATAGCGCTCACTCCAAAAGGTTCCGCTCTTTCCTTTCCTGCGGTTGTAGCTTGAAGCAAATTCTCCTTCGAGATGCCTCATCATTTCGCTGATCCTGTTTGGCCGCACCGCAACCAACAACAGATGCGTATGATTCGAAGTGATGCAATAGTTCAACATCCGGATCTCAAATTGCCGCACGGACTGCCATAGCCTTCTGCGGTATTCGGCGCGCACAAGGTTGAATCGGAGAAAGAAACTGCCGTTGTGACATCGGTGCGTCAGATGATAGATATATCCCGGCAGGAGGATGCGTGCGGATCTGGGCATCGGATTTGTTCCTCTTTGATCAAAATCAGGGTTCCTATGGAAGGATCCGATGTTCATCTATTCAGAAGACCCGCGTGCTGCAAGGATCCTTCCCCCCCACGTTAACCAGACACCCATGATGTTTCGCGCGAGGAGAGATTATTTCCTCTTATTCTCAAATTTTGGGCCTGATTTTTTGATTTAAACGCTTCCGAGGGCCCGGTGATTCGCCCAATTCACATTGGATCATTTGGTTGCCGTCGTCAGTCCCCTCGATTCCGCGCCAGATTCAGCTGGCCATGCGCTTCAACTTCTAAAAACGAAGATGCCGCCTGATCGATTTTGGGCGCTATTTTTCACTCTGAAGGAAACCTGGGAAATTTGCGGCATCTATCGCCATACCTTTCTATTTCGCCCCGGAGTCTGGATGCCCCGAGCGCCAAAACGAGGAAACGGGGTGGACGTCCCCATGTTTCCAGTCTGATCGGCTCCGTGACTGCCGATCCCGCCGGACTCGTCACAATGCGCAGCCGCATCGGCGCCGGCCGTATCGTCGACATGCTCAGCGGCGAGCAGTTGCCGCGCATCTGCTGACAGGCGGTGGTGGAGCCTGTCTCCGCACGCGATTCATATCCCCGCAGCCCCTCTGCCAGGAGACCGAAGGTTTGTCCGGCACATCCTTCCTGCCCGCGATGAACATTATGCGCCTGACTCGCGTCTGATATGATAGAGGAAATCCCCGCGCATCGCGGCACTGGAGGTAGGATGTATGACAATTCCTATCGTAGGAAGCTTCATTCTATTGCTCCTCAGCAACATGATTGCCACGGCTCCGCTACACCCCGTACCTCACGCACAGGACGTCATCCCCTCCCAAACCAGCCTGTTTCCGGTGTTCGGGTCTGACGCCGGCGAGTTCGTCGGCCTGTCATTGATAAACACATCCGTCGCAAGAAATGATGTGGCCGTCACATGGACTGACTCGGAGGGGACGGTTGCCCGGACGGGATCCCTGTCGTTGCCCTCGGGATCCCAGCGCGTAGCCCTTGTCAGGGAGATTCTCGACCTCCCAGCGGAACTGACTGAGGGATGGATTCGCATCGACTCCTCGGAGGCGGGTCTTCTGAGTTACATGACAACAGGTCGTGACGGGATTGTGGACGCCACGGCGCCTGTTTCGCGGTCGTCCACCGCGATCATCCTGCCCCACATCGCTGTTGCCACGGGATTCATGGAACTGGAGCACACGGATACTCTGGTAAGCCTGGTCAATCCCGGAAGTGCCGCGGCGAACGGGCAGATCGAGTTGATCGGCTTGGACGGTCTCACCGTCGGTAAGCTTACCGTCTCTATCCCGGCGCATGGCAGTCACACGTTGCGTGTTTCTGAGGCATTTCGCGATGTGCTGCCTCCGAACCCGGTGGGGGGACGGACTTTCCACGGCTACATGAAAGCCATATCCGATTCGGGACTTGCGGCCTGGCTGCAAATCGAAACGCCGCTCACCCGGAGGTTGCTGTACGGCTGCAGCATGGATGAAATCGTCCCGGAGCGCCTGGTGATGGTGAGTCATTTTGCTTCCGGCAGCCCTGCCCTGTATCGCTCAGAACTCAATCTTATCAATGCCGCTGACGCGCCCGTGACCCTGGACATGGTGGCGCAAGATGATCGTGGAACAGGTATCGGGCAGCCGGCACGCCGCGCGTTGAAGCCTGGGCAGGCTTTCCGTGAAGATGTGCTCAGCCTTTTCGGCGTCGTCAGTGTAGCGGTGTTCCCGCCTCCGTTGCTCACCGGGTACATTCGCATCCGTGCATCAGGCGGCGGAACGTTGCAGGTGATCGGCGATATCAACATCACCTCCGGGTCCGACACGGCGGCGATGCTTTATCCGATCGGGGCTCCATCCTATTTCAGTGCGACGCTGCCCTTCGTTATCAACGATTCTGCTTTCTATACAGGTTATGCGATCGCCAATCCAAACGAATTGCTCACCGTGCAAACGGACATCACGATCGAGTTGTTCGATCCAGAGGGCCATCCCGTCGGCCCTCCTAGACATGTCTCACTGTCTCCCACGGCGCGCTTTGTCAGCCTGATCGAAGAAAAAGTCCGTAGCGGATACCTCAAAATAAACTCAAATGGACCGATCGCCGTGCTCGGAAGCATAGGCAGCTGGAACAGCAATGTGATCACGCCTCTTCCCGCCCTTCGATGAGTCCCTTGGACGGAGTCCCGGGGACGTAATACTTATCTTTGCAGTTCCATGTTTCATGGAAGCAATGCTCATCCATGAATGTCGACTGTAAGAGGTCACCAAGTTCCTCTTCATTTAACAGGAGCATCATATTTTCTTTTAAGCCATGCTTCAGGGACAGGGATAATACAGATATTCATTGAGCGGTTATTTTCAGAAAGCATCGCTGATTGGATTTCAATTCTTGTTCCATCAGGACTGAAAGTGGGATGGGGATGATCGGCTGCAGTGGCCTTATGTCCGGATGAGAGCAGGATCATTTCGTGTGAATGCCTGTCAATCAGATATATACCCCTTGAAAAATCATCCCCGACCGCCCAACGGCCATCTTCGGATCCATTGACATGCCATAAACCGCTGCCTGATGGCGTTTGACCGGCAATTGTCATCTCTCGGGTCCTGAGATTGACGATACCTAGACCTGTCGGTTTTTCGCGCGTGCCCGACGGGCCCCATGCTGTTTCCTGACCCGGATTTGCCGGATCTACCGGTTTCTCGGGTATGCCGATCTGGCGGTGTAAGGTGTACCCCATTGTCTAGACAGAAAATCGATCTTCTTAAGGTGCTTTCGCTACCGGGTGTTTTTGTCTTGACATCAGAAAAAGAAAGACCAGTAGGGCCTGTGGGAAATGTGGGAAAGTCTCGCTGCTTTTTGC
>JAIQGI010000058.1 GCA_020072565.1 Terriglobia bacterium | reverse complement strand
GTTCGGGTCCGTGTTGAACACGGTCAAGGGCATCGTGGGTGGACTGGGCCTGACGTTCGGCGCCCTGGCCGTCGGTAACCAAATCCGGGAGTGGACGCAATCCGCCATGGAGGGCGAGAAGGTCTGGGCCAATGTCCGAACCTTGCTCGACGAAACAAAGGTCAACGCCGGCGCGCTGTACGATCAGCTGAAAAACGTCTCGGCTGAATTCGGGACAACCGCCGAGCTTGCCAAGGGCATGTACCTGGCATTGTCTGCCAACATCGATCCTTCGAAATCGGTGAAGTTTGTCGAGGATGCAGCCAAGTTCGCCAAGGCTGCCGTGACCGACACGTACACGTCGGTGGATCTCTTGACTACGGTCATCAACGCCTACGGCTTGAAGGTCGAAGAGACGACACGCGTCAGCGACATCCTTTTCCAAATGGTCCGCAAAGGGAAGACCACAGGCGACGAGCTGGCTCATTCGCTGGGCATGGTGATCCCGACTGCGGCGGCCCTGAAAGTCGACCTGGGACAGCTGGGCGCGGCATTTGCCACGATGACCCAGATGGGTTTGAGTGCGCAGATCACGACGACCAGTTTGAACCAGGCGTTGCTTGCGTTTCTGAATCCGTCCGCACAGGCCAAGAAGCTCGCCAAAGAGCTACACGTCGAGATCGACGCTGCGGCTCTGAAGACAAAAGGACTGGCTGGCGCGCTGGGAGACCTGGCAAAAGCTTCGAAAGGCAACGACGAGGCGATCGCTACCTTTTTCGGCAGTGTCCGGGCCTTGCGGGCTGCCCTCGCCCTCACGGGAGAACAGGCTGGCACGTACACCGAGTACCTGAAAGACATGGCGAACGCCGCCGGCCTGACGGACGAAGCCTTCAAGAAGCAAACCGCGACGTTGAAAGATCAGCTCGAAGCTCTCTGGACAAACCTCGGTAAGACGTTCAAGAGCCTTCTTCCTGATACCGGCTCATTCGCAAATGCCATTAGGGATCTCAATGGATTCTTAGAGGGCGGGGCAGCCCCGATAAACGCGTACACGATAGCGTTGACCTCATTCGGGGTGGCTTTGGCTGGGCTCAAGATCGCATCGGTTATCAAGGATTGGGACAACTTCAAAACGGCTATCTCCGGGGCCGCCAGCAACATGGGCCTGTTCGGGAAAGCCGCTTCTGTTGCCGGCGCTGCAATCCTGGGCTGGAACATAGGTCGCTGGATTGCCGACCTGACCGGGGCCGATGAGGCGTTGACCAAGTTATGGGACAAACTGGGTTTGTTCCAAGGCCGCGTCAAAGAGATGCAGCAATTGTCTCAAGAGGCGCTTCGCAAAGAAGCGGAGGCACTTGAGAAACGGGCGCGCAGCCTGAACCTTGGCAAGGACGAGGCGCAATACGGCATCGACATCCTGAAAAGGTCGGGCTGGGAAGACCCTCAGAAGTACATCGACCGCATCAAGCCGATGCTCGATGCCTACGACAAGATCGAGAAGCTGGCCAAAAAGCAGACCGAGTCGCATACAGCGGCGGCCGCCTCTGTGCATCAGCTTACGGAGGACGAGAAGAAACTCCAGGAGCAATGGCTCAAAGAAATCAAGCCGATGTCGGCAATCACGGCGGAGTTCGAGAAGTACAAGGCGGTGGGCGCTACCGTTGACCAGTACGCGCAGGCGCATTGGCAGGAGATTGTCAAGGCGACTGAAGCGCAGAAGGATTTTCAGGAGCCGCTGTCCAAGGTGGATCAGGAGCTATACAACTCAGCTTTGATCTGGAAGAAGGCGGACGATGCCATGAAGTCCTGGCATGAGGGCCTTAAGTCCATCACTCCGGCACAGCTGGCCGACACGGCGTCCGGGATCCGAGAGCTGATGTACAAGAACCAGGAGGAAATCGGCCGGTCGACGATCAAGAATCCGCTCAACGGTCTAGTCAAGCTGCCGACCGAATCGCAGCTCGACAAAAACTGGGCCGAGTTCAACCGCACCATGGTTGGCCGAGCCAAGGAGACCAAAACTCAGGTGGCGGAGGAGGTGTCGACCATCTTTAACGATTGGACGAAGGGGATGGCCGATTCCATCGTCGAGTGGAAAGGTTTCTGGACGACCATGGGGCGGATCGCGAAGGATTCCGCGAAAAGCCTGCTTCGGATTCTGTTCGATGGACTGCTCGCTCCGGTGAAGGATCAGATGAAGCGGATCGGCAAGTCGCTGGCTGACGCGATCTCCGGTCTGTTCAAGTCCGGCGGGGTCGCGGCGTCGTCTTATCCACCGGATTTCGTCGGCCCTACGCTCGCGATGATGGGCAAGGGCAGTTCTGGCGGAGGGCTTTTCGGGCTCCCGAAAGGCGGGATCAACGGCAAGGGGATCGGCGGCGCGGTCGGCGGTGCTATGACTGCCGGCGGCATGATGCTCGCTATGGACAGTCTGAACCGTGGCGGGGCCGCCGGATGGGTCGAGGGAATCGGCGGCGGTGCTATGGCCGGCCTGGCGCAAGGCGGACCGGTCGGTATGGCGATCGGGGCCGCGGCGGCCGCGCTGGCAAAGGGACTCCCTGCGCTGGTCAATGCCATCAAGGGCAAAACGGCGGAGGTTGCGGGGTCGATGGAAGTGGCGCGCGACTTTGGCGGCATCAACATGACCAAAGACGAGTTCGCGTCCTACTATCAGGGCCTCGGGCTCAGCGAGTCGACGGCCTACGGCGTCCGAAAGGACATCTCTTCGACGCCGAAGTTCCTGGTCGAGACTCTGTATCCGATGGCGCAGGCGCAAGGGAAAGTCGACGCTTTCCTGAAGTCGCTCGAAGCCGTCAAGACTTTGTGGGGGACGTTCAATTTTCGGGCCGCTTTCGAACTCGGGCAGACCACGGGCGATTGGACCAAACTCAACGAGGAGTTTGCCAAGGCGTTCAAAAACTCCGAGGCTCTCAATAAGGCGCTGCCGAACTGGAGCGAGTTGCTTCTTGCTCCGAGCAAGGCGGTGACCGACCTCCAGAATCTCCAGACTGCGGTCAAAAGCCTCGTGCCGCAGACGAAGTCGATGTACGACCAGTTCGTGGCTACGGGTCACATTACGGACGAGCTCACCGCTCAGATTCAGAAGCTGGGCGGGAACCTCGACAGGTTTAAGGATTTCGCGGATCTCACCCAAACCGACAAGAGCTGGACCGACATGGTCGAGCACTTCAAGGAGACGGGCGAGATCATGCCGGGCATCCTCGATATGTTCGAGAGGTTCGGCGGCAATCTGGAAGTGATCAACCAGGCGGCAGCGCTGCCCGGGCTGCATAGGTCTCTTGATTTCATCATCGAACTCAAGAAGAAGCTGCAGGACCTGGCGCCGCAGCAGAATGCGGTCGAGAAGATCCTCGCGGGCAATTTCGACCAGTCCGTCGTTGACGCCCTGACCGCGACCGGGTTGGACCCGGCGAAGTTCAAAGCCCTGGCTCCCGTGATCGGCGGCATGTCCAACTGGGATCAGCTGGTCTCCGGCTTCCAGAGCAGCGGCAAGCTCACCGATCCGATGCGGCAGGCATTGCTTCAGTACGGAGGCAGCGCCGGAAAAACTGCAGTGGAGCGATACGGCGAAGGGTTCAATACGATCAGCGACAACCTGCTGGCTCAGACAAAAGCCGCGATGGATGCCGCTTACCAGGAGCAGATCAAGGGGCTCCTGGGCGACCTGGCCGATGCCGAGACGAAGACCACCTCGGAGATCACCCGGTTGACCGATGCCGTGACGGATGAGTTCGACAGGGTCGGTAACAAAATCGCTGACGCGATTTCGGCGGCGGCTTCTTCGGTCGTGGCTGAGATCGATGTGATGCTCAAAAACCTCAGAACCTACACCACTGTTGCACAGCCGAACGGTGGCAACACTGGTACGGTGCCTGGAGCCGGGACCGAGAATGCCTTGCGGGACAACCTGGACAATGGAGGCCGTGGCGATATGCCACCCGTGGTCGTGAACATCAACGGCGACATTTTTGGGAATGACGACCTCGATCGCAGGGTCGCCGATGCCGTGACGCGCACTTGGCGCAACGGCGGCTTCGCCTACATGCGGGGCTAGTTCAACGAGTGAAAGGCCCGGATCGCTCCGGGCCTTTTGTTTCCAAGGGATTGTGCATGGGCGCGGCCAGCTACAAATACTACCTCGACATCCACGGCGACGGAAATCTGGTCGATGTCACCGAGTACGTCTACCGTGCGCAGTGGCGGTATGGGCGCGACCTCGGATCTCAGCTGACGGGTCGCTCGACGGCTGGGACCTGTACGCTGAGCGTCCGCAACAAGACCTCGTATTTCAGCAAGTACAATCCAGCCAGCCCGTTTTTCGGGAAGACCTTGCCTGGAATGCTGATGCGCGTGACGATGAGCGTCAACGGGAACGCGGAACGGGTGATGTTCCAGGGCGACCTCGACTCGATCACACCCGAGCCCGGGGACCACATCAACGGCGCAACGGCCTCGATCCGTGGAGTCGGTATTCTGACACGGCTATCGGAGTGTCTCGTTACGGTGCCCATGCATCAAGGCATTGCAACGGGAGCCGCCATGACCGCGGTTCTGGATGCCGCGAACTTTCCCGCCGGCGACCGGCTGCTTGACACGGGCCGCTCGACGATCTCGCGCTGGTGGACCCAAAGCAAGGTGCCGGCGTTTCAGGCGGCCCGCGACCTCGAGGAGAACGAGGCCGGCTTTGTCCGCGAATCGCATGATGGCAAATTCGTTTTCGAGGATCGGGGGCATAGAGCCGGGCACGTGCCGGCGGTTACCTGGACCGACCAGAACGTGCCTGGAGCAGTCCGCTATTCGCAGATCACGATGGCCGACAATGCCCGCGACGTCTACAACGTGATCGAGTCCCGCCTCAACACGTTCAATATCTCCGAAGAGCAGGTTATCTGGACCTACGTCGACCTGTCCAACAACAAGGGAGGTGACGCGCTCGCGCTGGCGCCCGGGGAAACGCGCAAGATCACGGCCGAGTTTACCCCTTCGGGCCAGAACATCGGCGTGGACGAATGGGGGATGATCGACTACCAGGCGTATGCGAATTCTGACGGCAGCGGAACGGAGCTGACGGAAGGAGTCGACATCGTGCCGCCCGACAAGACGGGCATGACGATGGACCTGGAGATCACCAACAACAACCTCGTGACCGCCTACGTGACTCTGCTCAGAGCGCACGGGACGATGGTGGTTGCAGGCGACGGCGCGACGGTGAGAGCCAGGGAAAACGCGAAGGTCGACAGAACCTATCCGTTTCCAGGCAGGTACTTGACGAACGTGCAGGAAGCGCAGGATTTCTGCGACCACCTGCTTGCGCTCTACAAAAACGTCCGTCCGATAGTGACGATCACGTTGCGGGGGCACCGGAGCGTTGAGAATCTGCTCGAAGCGCAGGCGCGTGAGATCAGCGACAAGATCCACGTGGAGGCCGGCGAAAAGGTCGGGCTCTTTGTCGACGAAGACTTCTTTGTCGAGTCGATCCAGCATGATGTGGACGCCGTGGCGGGCACCCACATGATGACGATCGAATGCTCGGAGGATGTCAGCGACGATTGGCCCGACAGCGTCTACCCCTACGATCCGAAAACGATACCTCCGCCCCCGACCGGCGGCGAGCCGCACGTGCCCGACGAGCCATGGACGAATTCGATCGTCAACGGCATGAACGTGCTTGTCGGTTGCTTGATGAAGAAGTGGAACGCCGACATCACCGAGGCCGAGTTCCGGGCCAAATGTTTCCTCAACGGTGAGAAGCCGGAGACCGCAGACCTTCGGACGCCCGCCGAGGGCGGAACACTGGTGCACGATGGCATTGCGAGTCTGGTCATCACCGGGCTCAAAGCCAGCTACGCCGGGCGCAACTATGCGATGAAGGGGCTCGCGAGCGGGCGCTGGTATTACGCCTGGAGGTTCAAGAACGCGGCCGGATTTTCGGTCTGGAGCGACGGCAACGACGTTCCCCGGTATGTTCGCGACTACGCCGAAACCGGAGACGAGGCGCGCGCGGACATCGGCCCGCCGGCGAAGTGGACCGGCTCCGTTGCGCCGGGTCCGCTGCCGAACACGGTTGTTGTTTCGGTCTCGCGGCCAGAGGAAAACGGCAACGTAATCCTCTTTGTATTCTTCCAAGTCAAGGACGCATCGTCGGCGGGATGGAATCCGTTTGACGACGAGGTGAGTTCAGATGAGGGCGAGTGCCACGTGGCCTTCGACGGCTCGGGCACGGCGCATCGGTTCAATCCGACGACCGGAGTGCTTGAGAAAGACACCTCCGGCTGGGGTGACGCTGTCGAAGGCGACCTGCTGCTCCTGGATGTCCGCGGCAAGGGGACCAGCGAGAGCGGCGCTTCGCCTTGGGCCTTGTTCGGCAAGATCGAAAGCAACAAGGCGCAGCTGCACCTCAACAATATCAATGCCGGCACCGACATTCTGCAGATAAGCCAGCACGGGGTCTCCGAGTCGATCTATTCGGATAGTTACGTGGCGGCCATGAGGAAATCTGCAGGCAATGCGCTGTGGGATCTCCAACATTGCATGTGGGGCACGATCCCGGCGCTGCAGGGCAATCAGATTCCCGGCCTGTTCGGATTCCGGTGTCTCGAGGAGCCGGGGCCTGACGGTTGGTATCAGGATGTGCGCGTCAAGATCGTGCATGGTCCCTGGAGCTGGAATCGGCACGGCTACTTCGGGGCGCTGCCTACGCACGGCTGGTCGATCATCAACAGCTGGAAGGTCGACGGCGGAGACAAGAAAACGCAGACGTTTATCTCCGACCCGATTCCTGTGCCTGGCGACGTTCCGATCGAGCACATGCAGGCGCGGATCGTCTTCGGCAACGGTTACAGCTTTTCCGATGACGACTACCACACGGATTTCTCGCCGGCAGACACCCAGCCGGGCGGGACGATCCCGGTCAAAGACGGGCCGGTGCTGCAGATCGACGCCAAACTCGGCTGCGTGTTTTCGATCCTGCTGACGCAAGACTGTTCGCTCTCCGCGCCGGCAGGGGCGACACACGGGCAACCGATCCTCGTGATCGTGACGCAGGATGATGTCGGCGGGCATCATCTGACACTGGGTGCCGGATTCAACGTCGGCGACGTGGAGTACGAAATCGCACTGGGGGCGGGCAAACGCAGCTACCTGGGGCTTATCTACAACGGAGACGAGGAGGTGTTCGACCTCGTGCCGTCGTTGAAAGGATACTGAGATGGCTGTTCCAGCCTTTATGAATAGCAGTTTTCGTTATCTCGAGACGGCGGCCGTTGCCAATGTAGCGACATGCATCACCGATTTCCGCACCGAAGTGGTCACTAACGGTGTTCCAGCTTGGACGGAGCCGGTCGCGAACAATTTCAAGTCACCGCCGGACGCCCAGGGGCGGTTCTTCACCGTCATACTGTCCACGATTTCAGCCACGCGCCTCGGCATAAAGATCGTGGATATGTTCGGCGTGACGATTTCCGACCGGGCAATCGACGTCGACGTCGGCGGCACGTCGGTCCAGTACTTCACGGGGCAGTTTCATGCGTTCATCAACTCGGCGCGCGCCACTCCGGAGTGCGGGGGAGGCGCGCTGATCGACCTGAGTCCGGAAACATTGACGCTGCCGAACTATTCAACGGTCGGCTGCGGGCACAGGGATACAACGGGCACGGTCGGAAACCAGAATTGGTATATCTGGTACATGATGAGTAACGCGACGGCGACGGCGACCGGACGGGCCTCGGGATCCAACCTTCCGGTCGCCAACACGCGCGCCACAAAGACTGTCTCCGGCGCCTATGTTTACGATCCGATCATGATCGAAACTTCGATCTTCGGCGCCGGCAACAACAGATGGATCGGGCGCATATTTCAATGTCTGCGCTGCGACGACGGGCTGGCCTTCGGCGCTGAGATTCAGGTCCCGATCGACGTCGGGACGGTCGGGACCTTCAAGGTGGTAGGGCGCGTGGCATATAACGGCTCGAAGATGTGCATACGCAAAGGGTGATCGGAGGAAAGCATGGCAGTGCCAACCTACTTGGCAAGCTCGTTCCGTTATAAAGAAACCGGCCTGATCACAGACGTCAGCGACGCCATTGCAGCCTTCCGCGACGAGGTGCTCAACCAGAACGATCCGGCATGGACGGAGCCGTCTTCGGGACTATTTCAGTCGCCCGCCGACGCTTCCGGGCGCTGGATCGACGTGCTGCTGACGCGCATCGCGGCGACCAACCTGGAATGCCGGGTGCGCAACTCGTCCGGGGTGACGATAGAGACGGGCCGAATTCAGATCGAGGCCGGGGGAAACATCTTCCGCCTCTTCACCGGCCAGTTTCATTTTCACATCGAATCGCTCAGGCTGGCGCAGCCTGAAGCTGCACGCGGCGGAATCCTGGATCTCAGTCCGGAGGCGCAGAACATCCATACGCAGTGGGCTTACGCGTCCAACCATCGGACAACCGCGGATGGGGTGCAGCCGGTCTCTAATATATTCGCGCTCTCGGCGATAGATAATGCGGCCGCGGCTAGGGTAACCCGCATCTGCGCGCTGCTGTGCTACAGCGAGGGCAGCATTGGCACGAAAAGTCCGAGCGGCGGCTTTATCTTTACCGCGGCCAACCTGGTTGTGAAATCGGGAGGCAGCAACGACTATTTCCTCGCCGGTCGCATGTACCAGCAGATGCTCTGCGACAGCGACCTGCTGGCCGGTTCCGAGATCGTGGTGCCGATTGACGCCGGAACTTACGGCACGTTCAAGGTCTCCGGCATTCCGACCGCGAACAACATCCGACTCGCTCTCAGGATTGCGTGATGTCTATCAAAGACGCTACGTTCAGGGCCCTCAAGGTCGAGTCCAACGTCGGGCAGCTCCACGCCGAGCTACTCGACACAGGGCAGATGCAGCTGACCGAGTATCGCGTCGTTTCCGAGTCGATCTTTTGCGACATCATTCAGGGCCGCGACTCGCCGATACTCAACTACCTGCCAACGACAGCCAAGATCGCGTCCAACGCGACCCTGCAGCACGCCGAACTCGTGCAGAGCGGCCAGATGTATCTAGTCAGCGATCACATCTCGGCCGAGTCAATTCTCTTGCGGGGAGACGGATACAAGAGCCACGGTCTGACCGAGACAATCGTCACATGGCCGAGCTTCTGGAGTTTCTTTATTCGGCTGCTGGGAACTCACAAATCATAACACACCTCAACGCCTTTCCCGGGCCTGCCAGGTGCGGTGCGGGAAGGCAATAGCAACCATTCCAGCGAGGGGGAGTCGAACGCGATGATCGGGAGGGGGAGCCTTCTGTCTACGTGATCCCCGTATCCGAAATAGGGGACGGCAATGACGTGGATAACAGAACACCTGGAGGCGGTCGTGACGTTTGTTTTCACGAGCCTGCTGAACGCAGTAGTACTGGCCGGCGGCTATGGCCGCACGAGTAAGAGGCTGGAAGATGTGGAGAAATGCCAGAGCCAATGTCCCGAGCTGTTTGTGCGCAAGGACGTGCTGCAGCCTCAACTCGACGAAATCAAAGTCGGCCTGAATGAGGTACGGACGGACATCAAAAAACTCTTGGGGATGCCAGATGCTTAACACTGAACAGGAAATAGCGTTGTTGAAACACATCCTTGCGACCTATCGCGCGATCCTCGTTGAGGGGGCCGAGCTTTACCAGCATCGCGAGGGGATTATGGGCGGAATCCTGATGAGGGAAACCCTGGGCGGCAAGTCGAAGCTCCTGAAAGATGTCTTCGGCACGCCCGACAATCCGGCCGATGACGTCGGCAACAACGGGCACGGCCGCGGCTTGTTTCAAATCGACGACCGCAGCTTCCCAGAGTTCTGCACCGGCGAGAAGTGGAAAGACCCGCGCCTGAACGGATTGTTTGCCGCGGAGGTGCTGGCAAAGAAGCGCCAAGCAATTCAGATACTGGCGCGCAGGAAGTCCCTGCGGGTGCCAGACCTGGAGCGCGCGAGCATTGCCGGCTACAACTGCGGCGAGGGAAAGGTGCTCCAGGCTTTGGCGCAGAAGATGGACGTGGACACATACACGGCCCACGCCAATTACAGTGCGGACGTTCTCAGGTACGCCCGCATGTACCAGGAGCTGGCGCATGCTTAACACGATCAAGGCGGTTTTCCTATGCGCCCTGGCGGCTTCTCTGATGATCTGCGCTTTTGTGGTGACTCGGGACGTTCACTGTCTCCTGCTGAGAGCCGACAGCGCCGTCGTCAAGGCGGACGGTGCCGTAGGCCAGGTTGAGCGCACCGCGAAGCTAGCTGCTGATTACGCGGAAAAGCAGAAGGTGATCCTTGAGAGTCCGCGGAATCAAAAGGCGCTCGAAGCCGGCTGGCAAACGGCGGCCGTGTTGAATGGGACCGCAAAGGACATCAACAAGGTTCTCATTCCGCTCGTGAAGGAGAACCTGAAGGGCCTGGGCGCGGCCATGGGCAGTTTCGATGCTAGCGCGCAGGCGCTTACGGCGCTGGTGCGAAACACGGACAGAAACCTCAACGACGGGCTTCTGCCGAGCCTGGCGGAGACAGCGAAAACGCTGGGCGTTTCCATGCAGGCGGTTACAGCCTCAGTGCAGACGATCGCGGCAAAGGGCAGCGTGTCGATTGACGAGATCAATGCCCTGCTTGCCGACCCGCAATGGCTGGAGATCCTGAAGAACATCGCGGCGACCACCGCGCATGCTGACGCAACGGCCGGGAACATCGAAAAAGCATCCCAGTCGGCGCCGTCGATTGCCGCAAGCATCGACAGGATCGCTGCGACTTCTTCAAAGTATCAGAAACTGCTGCTTCTCGCACAACTGCTGGCCACGATCGCACGGGCATTTTAAGAGATAACCCATACCACTCGCCCTCCTGGGAGCGGCCCTGTCAGGCCGTTATGTGGGGATTTCTATCTTGAGCGGAGGTCGACATGCAGGATTTCAGCTGGCGCGGGCTGCTGGGCTCGAATTTCGACAAGGTAATGCTTGCGGTTCTTTTTGTCGCCGCTGGCGCGACCATCGTGCTTCTCGCCCATTGGAACGTTTCCCAGGAAATCGTCATTCGCATCGAGGATGCGTTTTCGGGAATTCTCGGGGCGCTGATCGCCCTGGTAACCAACAACCACAACGACGGCGCCCATGGAGCCGTCATCAAAACGAAGACCGAAGGAGGTCAGGAATGAAAAGAAGTATCTTCGTGCTGATCATCGCATGCATTCTGTGTGCGCTACCCTTGATGGCACAGGACCAGAATCAACCGGCACCGTCTCAATCGAACACCGGCGGCGTGTGGGACGTGATCAGCGATCCGAACAATATCGCGCCGGCGGCCTTTCTGCTTTCGAACGTAGCCGACGCGAAAACCGACTGGCATTTTACGCTCATTGGGCGTGAGTATACGATCACCCCAGCTCAGAGACTTGGGATTGCCGGCGGCAGCATCTTCGTAGCCTATACCATCCGGCACTACTTCCCACGCTCCGCAAAACCCATCAACATAGCCCTGGCCGTTGCCACGGCCTATTTCGCGGGCCGCGCTTATGCGAACACGTTCAACCATGGCTCACCGGCTGCGACTTCGGCTGCGTCGCCCGTTGCCAGCCGAGCGCCGGCCCTCGCGTTTTCCGTCCAGTTAAGACGATAAGGCAGACCGCTCAATCTTCCAGTGGCAACGGCGGGGCATTGCCCCACTGCCCCCGCCAGGCCTGCCAATACGTCAAAGGGGGTGCCGCATTAAACGTCACACGTCTGCCGATTACGAGACTGCCTTCGTTCTCGGAGATCTTCATTTCCCTTGGCAGAATGACAGGGCCATCGAAGTGGCGCTGGGCATTGCAGAAGAACTGGCCCCGAACCTGGTTGTGATCAACGGAGATGCAACAGATTGCTGGGACATATCAAAATTTGACAAAAACCCGGCGTGCCACGATAAGGCCAAGCTCTCTTCAGAGTTGAATCTCACCCGAGATTTCCTCGCGCGCCTTCGCAAGCGGTTTCAGAGGGCGCGCATCGTGTACGTGTTCGGGAATCACGAGCACAGGTGGGCCGTCTTTATTGCCAGCAATGCCCGCGAGCTGCACGGATTAAAGGGCATGACGCTGCAGGAGCAACTGGAGCTGGACCAGCACAGGATTGAATGCGTTTACTCAGGCAACAAAGAGACGAGCTGGCAGTGGGGCAAGCTGCTGATCGGACATTTTGACGCCGTATCGAAACACAGCGGGTACACGGCGAAGAATCTCCTGGACAGTAAGGGCATCTCGCTGATTCAAAACCACACGCACCGGGGCGGGTCGTCTTTCAAGCGGCTGTGGGACCGGGATGTGGTTGCCTACGAAAACTTCTGTCTCTGCGACCGAAACCCGGCTTACGTCGATCACCCGAATTGGCAGCTTGGGTTCTCGATTGTCTACAAGGACAGGAAGAGCGACTGCTTCTCAGTCGAGCAGCACCCGATTGTCGAGATCGTCAACGGCGACCGAACCACGTTGAAGGCGTTCTTCAATTGCACATTGTTTGTCAACTGAGGGCTGGAAGTGCGCTGGAAAAGGGTATTGATCCTTTTGATGTGGCTGGCCCCGGCACCGCTCCTGGCGGCGGATGTGACCCTGGCCTGGGATCCAAACAGCGAAACCGATCTGGCCGGCTACAAGGTTTACTACGGCACGTCGCCGAGGACATATGGCGCGCCGATCTCCCTGGGCAAGCAGACCACCTTCACCGTGACCGGCCTGTCACTAGGCACCTACTATTTCGCGGTGACGGCATACAACACAGCCGGCCTGGAGAGCGGCTTCTCGAATGAGGTTTCTACGACTATCACGGCGCCCTCAAGGTGCGATCTGAACCTTGATGGCGCGGTGAACATAATGGACCTGCAGGCACTCATCAATGCCATCCTTGGCGTGAAGCCGCTGTCCCCAATGGTAAGCGGCGATATGAACGGAGATGGCGGGACCAACGTGCTCGACGTGCAGATCTTGGTCTCTGTGATCCTCGGGATCACAGGGTGTAAATAACAAAAGCAAGGAGTGTGTTTGATGGCAACAAGGGCGCAATTGAGCTGGCCTGCCAATGCGGCAGAAGAGCAGGTTACTGGGTACAATGTTTACATGGACGGTGCGCAGGTAGCAAACACGCAGGAACCGAAATTCGAGGTGGACATCACGCCCGAAGCGCATACATTTGCGGTTTCGGCCGTTAACGTGTGGGGCGAAGGCCCCCAATCAGATCCGGTGAAGACGCCGGCCCCGTGCTCGAAGGTCGGCGGATTGTCCATCTCGATCGTGGTGAACGTATCGGTAACCCAATGAAGGCGGTCTTTCTCATGATGGTATTCCTGTATGTTGACAAACCGGTGGCCAGCCTGCAATTCGATCTGGACACGACAGGAACCGTCGCTTTGGTTGACACCGTCCAGAAACAGATCGCGCAGGCGCCAGTCAACGGCAAGGTTCGGGTAATCATCTACGGCCTAAACCAAGCCGTTTTCCAGGGAAAATTCGCCACGGTGAACGCTCAGGTAAGCAGTGTGTCGAACGTGGTGGGCGCTGCCTTGGATGGCTCGCCAGTGTCGGTTACGGTCAAGACCCTGAGCCCTCCAGGGCAGGTCAGGGTGGAAATCAGCCCATAGAACATCAAGGGCCGCCAGCTCCGGCCGGCGGCCCTTCCAACCTTCTCTGAACATACGTCCGGCGTTACCACGGACGCACCCAATGGTTCGGTGCGATTTCGGCGCATCCTGAATCCACTGTTCAAAATCCGGCAGAGCTAGTTTGTTCAGACTTATCAAAATCCACGACCACCTAAACAACGACAAGAATGATTTTCCAGTTGACAGGCCACAGGAGTAGAGATATTCTCCAGTTGCCGGGCCAATGAAATAGGGGAGATCGCACAAACACGCTGAGATTGGCGGGAAGACTTAATCATCCTTCCACGAGCCATCCTGCTTGGATTGGAGACGATATGAACAGGAAGCTATTCAACGTTTGGATTCTGGTTCTCTTTTTAATGGGCTCCATGTTGATCGCTGGAAGGAGCGTGGGGCAGTCTGCGAATCTGCAGCCAGGTTCTACCGCGCCGGAAATCGTGCTGGCGAAGATTCTCCAAGCTCCACCGGAAGCCAAGCCGAATTGGCAAGGGTTGCGAGGCAAAGTGGTTGTAGTTGAGTTTTGGGCGACTTGGTGTGCGCCGTGCATCGCCCAGCAGCCACATCTGAACCAACTGGCCGAGAAGTTTGGCGACAAGCAGGCCCAGTTCATTTCCATCACTGACGAACCCGAAGAAGTGGTTGCCCCATTTCTCAATCGCAGGGTGGTGAGGGGCTGGGTGGGACTCGACCTGAACAAATCGACATTCAAGGCATTTGGGGTGTCCGGTATCCCGCGGACCGTTGTCGTAGATCAAAAGGGCAAGATCTTTGCCATCATGACCGGCACCCGGGAAGGGGAGAACTTAAATGAGGAGATGCTAAACGGACTCATTAGTGGTAGCAGTCTTTCATCGGATACCGATGTTCGCAATCCAGTCACCGCACCCAAGCCAGGAGGAATCAGCTCGCCTGATGCCATAAAGGCGCCTGACAGTGAGCCGGCAATTCTTAATCTAAGCATTCGGCCTTCCAAGGAGGCGACTTCCACAACGATCATGGCTCCGAATAGGATTACAGCCACCGGTGCGGAATTGAATTCGCTTTTGCAGTCCTTGTTCCGGGTAAATCCAACTCACCTGTCTACCCCGGCTGAGATGCAGGGGCAACGATACGATGTCACAGCCGTCATGCAGGATGACAAGAGTCAGGCCCTCAGAGATCTGGTCGTCAGTGCCCTGGAATCTGCACTGGGGATTAAGGTTGAGCGCGTCACTCGTGAAATGGATGCCTTTGTCCTCACTGCACCGAACGAGCTGACGGGCAGCCTGCAATCCACAAGGGCGAAGAGTTTCCACGCCAGCGCGGACGAAGGTGTGCTTGCAGCTTCAGGTGCGGGTCCTAGCCAATTGATTGCCCAGATTGAGAGTGTGATCAAAACGCCTGTAATCGATGAAACCCACCTTCAAGGGAAATTTGACTGGGATCTTCTTTATGACGGCAAGAATCCGATGTCGATCATCGAGGCTGTGCGTCAACAATTGCGGTTAGAGCTGTTGCCCGCAAAGCGACCGGTAGAGATGGTTATTGTAGAGAAGAAGTAGTTGGAGGCCCAGCGTCTAAATGGTGGCGCGCTCCACAGTTCGTGTCGGACGCGTATCTCGCTTTTTGTGTCGATCCTGAGGGCAAAAGAAGATAATGGCAGTTGGAGGAAAAAATGGCGCTGCCGAAATCTGAAGTGATGTATGGGACGTTGGATCTGCTCGTGTTAAAGACACTTGAGGCTCTGGGTCCCCTGCACGGGTATGCGATTGCGGGCCGCATTCATCAGGTGTCCTGCGAGTTGCTGCGTTTGAACCAAGGAACGCTTTACCCCGCCCTGCTCCGCCTCGAACACAACGGCTGGATCAGCTCGAAATGGGGTACGACTGAGAACAATCGCAAGGCGCGTTACTACTCGATCACGAGGTCCGGTCGCAAAAGGCTCATCGAAGAGGCCGGCAACTGGGAGCAAATGGCAGAAATCATCAATCGTGTACTGGCGGGATCGTTTTGAGGAGCTGTTTTGTGCTGACTCGTCTCAGATCACTCATGTCACGACTTGGCGCGTCCTTCAGGCAACCGGACCTGGAAGAGCGATTGAAGGATGAACTGCAGCTTCACCTAGAGATGCTCACCGAAGAGAACGTGCATCAGGGCATGTCAAAAGAAGAAGCAATGAGACAAGCCAGGATCTCCCTGGGAGGGCTCGACCAAGCCAGAGAGGAATATCGCGATGCGTATGGTTTCCGCTTGCTTTCGGATCTGTCAAAAGATGTCCATTGCGCCGTTCGTCAGTTTCGCCGGTCTCCAGGATTTGCGGCAGTTGCTATCCTCTCGCTCGCACTGGGGGTCGGTGCGAATGCAGCGATCTTCTCGATCCTCGACAGCCTCTGCCTGCGGCCGCTTTCCGTGCGCGATCCGAGCAGACTCATGCTCATTGAACGCAAGGGGGGGCCTTGGACGAATCCCATCTGGGAGCAGATTCGGGACCGGCCGCAACTCTTCGACGGCGCCGTGGCCTGGTCTAGAGCCGAATTGAACCTGAAGAGTGGAAATCAGCCTGAATTCATCAGCGGCATTTTTGCCAGCGGCCGGTTCTTTGACGTACTCGGTGTCCCGGCGATCCTCGGCCGCACCTTCAACGAAGCGGACGATCAGAGGGGAGGCGGGCGAGACGGACCGGTTGCGGTTCTCAGCTACCGATTCTGGCAGGGGCAATTCGGCGGATCTTCGGATGTTATCGGGCGAACACTTCGACTAGATCGCATTCCTCTCACCATCGTCGGTGTCACGCCACCCGGCTTCTTCGGCCTGGAAGCTGGAGGATCATTTGATGTCATCGTCCCGATCGGGACGGAGCCGCTGATCCGCGGCCAAGACAGCTGGCATGACGGTCGGACCGCATGGTGGCTGAACATCCTGGTTCGACGCAAACCCGATCAGACTGAGGAAGCCGCAACGGTTGCTCTACGTGCCGTGCAGCCCCAAATTCGGGAGATGACGCTGCCAGGCAATCCGGCCGAAAGATATGTGCAGGACTATCTCAAGGAGCCTTTCACGCTGCGATCGGCTGCGAGAGAACCATCATGGTGGCGCAGCAGGTACGAGCGGCCACTCTGCATCCTGATGGCTGTTTCCGGTTTGGTGCTGCTTATCGCGTGTACCAACATCGCGAATCTGCTTCTGGCACGCACTGCGGCGCGCCGGCATGAGTTGAGCGTGCGGCGGGCGCTGGGAGCTTCGCGACTGCGGCTAGCCCGCCAGCTCGTGGTTGAGAGCCTGCTGCTCTCCTGCGGCGGTGCCGTGCTGGGACTCAGCTGCGCAAAATTGTGCGGCCAGTGGCTCGTACAGCAGCTATCCGTCATGGCAGGAGGGCTTTCTCTTTATCTGCCCCTGGATTGGCGTCTGCTTGGATTCTCGGCAGTGGTGACGGGAGTCGCCACTCTGCTGTTCGGCACAATTCCGGCGCTTCGAGCTTCACGCACGCAGCCGAATGAAGTGCTCAAGGAAGAAGGATACTGCCTGTCCAGCAATCGACGCTTCGAATTGGGCAGTGCGTTGGTGGTCGTTCAGATGGCGCTTTCACTCGTGCTTGTCTTTGTCGCTGGCCTATTCATCAGGACATTTCTGGCGCTCGTCACACTTGATCCCGGATTCGATCAGGATCGCGTGCTGATCGTCAACATCGGCTCACAGGGGAGAAGTACCAAGACGGTGGAGGTCGATCGTCTGTCTAGAGCGGTTGCCGGCGTTCCGGGCGTTGCTCAGGTGGCTGCCTCGACCCAAGAGCCAGTAAACGGTATCAACGTTATGACCATCCTCGAGGCGGTGCCTGGAGAACCTGGATTAACGGAAGCCGACCTTCGTGTTAATTTTAATTCCGTCAGCCCAGGCTGGTTCACGACTTACGGGACGTCAATTATCGCGGGGCGTGATTTTGCCGGTTCTGATCGGCTGGATGAGCCGTCCGTTGCGATCGTCAACGAAGCCTTCGCACGGAAATTCTTCAGCGGTATCATTCCGGTGGGACGAACAATTGTTCCATATAAAAAGCCTGTTCAAATCATTGGACTGGTGAAGGATGCAGTATATGCGTCATTGCGCGAGCCAGCACCACCAACGATTTATTTCCCACTGAGGCCCAATCCGCGATTATCAATCAAGATCGGCGTGCGCATGGCAAGTGGATTACCGAGATCACATGTGCGAGACATTGCTGCGGCCATTGACAGGGCCTACCCCGACCTCACGGTCAGCTTTCGACCGCTCGCCGACATCATGGATGCGTCGCTCGCCCAGGAACGCCTGATCGCGATGCTGTCCGGCTTTTTCGGATTTCTCGCTCTGCTCCTTGCAGGGCTCGGGGTATACGGCGTGACCGCCTATGCGGTGATTCGTCGCCGCTTTGAGATCGGGATTCGGATGACTCTAGGTGCCACCCCTGCTCGTGTAGTCGGAATGATGCTTGGGCGCGTTGGCATGCTCATCGGCGCTGGAGTTGCGTTAGGCACCGTGCTTAATCTGTGGTCGGCGCACATTGTCGGATCATTGCTTTTCGGTCTTCGCCCTACCGATCCAATAACACTGGCAGCGGCGGTTGCCGTACTCGTTCTAGTCGGTGCTGTGGCCGGGCTGCTACCGGCTCGACGTGCAGCGCGTATCAATCCAACCCATCTGTTACGGAACGAATGAAGTGCCGATCATTACCAAGTACTTAAGCTCCAAAGGAGCGCCAGCAGCCTGTTTTCAGTCTTCAGAATGCAGCGGTGATCATTCGATTCGCAGGGCGGTCATGGGATCGATTCTCGTCGCTCGCCGGGATGGCAGGTAGCTTGCGGCCAGTGACACGAGCAGCAGAAATGTAGCAACCAGGACGATCGTTAGGGGATCATGGGGCGTGATTTGATAGAGAAGGGAGCGCAGCAGCCGGGTGAGCCAAAGGGATACAATTACGCCGCCGACGATGCCCGCTCCGACAGGCAACAGAATGCTGCGTACAACAAGCCGGTGGACGTCATGCGCGGTCGCTCCGAGGGCCATGCGGACGCCTATCTCCGAAGAACGCTGGGCCACCGAATAGGAAAGCACGCCGTAGATGCCCACTGCGGCGGTCGCCAGCGCCACTCCCGCGAATATGGACATCAGGATGAGGTAGAAGCGCGGGGTTGCGGCAGCCTCGGCATCCATGGTTTCGTACAACTCATCAAAAGTGGCCGCGGTCCGGACCGTGGCGCCAGGATTGAAATCGGCAATCCTGGCGCGTACCTCGGCCAGGACCGGTCTCGGGTCACCGGCAGTCCGAATAATCAGGTTGCTGCCCACCACCCCATTCCCTTGGGAAATGGGTTTGTAAATCTGTACCCCTTTCGGACTGGTGAACGACGGCGTCTTGACCGATGCAACGACGCCGACAACCGTAACCCATGGAGCCCCAGAGCCCGCACGAATGCGCCGGCCCAGAGCGCTTTGTCCGGGCCAATAATGCTCGGCGGTCCGGCGATCGATCACGGCGACCAGAGGTGATGAAGGCCCGTCTTCCGGTCCAAAATCACGACCGGCAACCATAGGAATTCGGAGTGTAGAGAAGTAATCTGCTCCAACGAAGAGCAGATCCCCGCCCCAGGGTTCTGCACCGGCGCCCAGGGCATCTTCAGCGAACAACTTGCGGGTTCCGAATCCCAGACTTGTGGGCGTTCCCGCTGCCAATATAGCCGACTGCACCGCAGGTAGGGTTTTCACAATTGACAGAAGTTGGTCATAAAACGCCTGCCGCTCCGGCCCCTTCGGATAACTTTGAGGAAGAGATACCCTGACGAGGCACAAATTTCGTGTGTCAAAGCAGCTGTCTGTGAGAGTCATGCGCACGAAGCTGTTGGCCATGAGCCCTGCACCGCAGAGGAGAACGAGCGCAAGGCCCACCTGAAGGCTCTGCAAGCCAATGTGAAGCCTCCGGGTGGCACGAGTGACGCCTGCGGTGCGTCCTGTTCCAATCAAGCCTCCGATCACCCCTCCGTGCGCGGTTCTGAACGCCGGAATCAGACCGCTTAACAAGCACGTCAACACTGTCACGGCGACAGTGAACGCAAACACTCTCTTGCTCAGGGCCAATTCGTAGGTGGCAAACAGCCGCCTGAGGTCCGCAGGCAGCAAGGTGGGAATGGCATGGGTCAACCACCAGGTTAGTAGAACGGCAGCCAGAGCGCCGGCCGCGGCAAGAACCATACTCTCGACCAGGAAGTGGCGCACCAGACGGCCGCGACTTGCGCCTATTGCTGACCGAATAGCAACCTCGCGCTGGAGCTTAGCGCTGCGGGAAAGCAACAAGTTGGCAACGTTGGCGCACGCAATCAGTAGAACAAAACCGACGGCCCCCATCATGATAAGAAGCGCGGTCCGGGTGTTCCTGTTGAACCCGAGCCAAGAATTCAGGCGGTCGCTAACCGGCAAGAATTCCGGGGTCATCTTTGCCCGCGGCACGCGACCGCTGTAGTGAATTCGGTCCGAGACGAGTGCCGTTTCCCGTTCGGCTTGCTCGTTGCTGAGGCCGGGACGGAGACGGGCGATAATGGACGGATTGCTTTCAACCTTCTCTGTCCACGGCGCCCAGGCATTCGGCTTTGAACCGGGGGGAAATTGAAAATTGCTCGGCATAACTCCCACAATCGTGTAGACACGACCATCGAGCCTGATTGTCTTGCCAAGAATGGCAGGATCGCTATCGAACTCCCGCAGCCAATACGAGTGGCTGAGCAATGCAACCTGATCTCTGCCCGGTAGCCCTTCTTCCGGGAGAAAGCCGCGGCCGAGCCTCGGCTGGACACCTAACAGGTCCAGCATGCCGGCCGAGATATACACCATGGCAACCGGCTCCTCCACTCCCGTTGATGGGGGCAGAGAAAAAGGCTCGACGCCGCCAAAGATCTGTTTCTGCGCGCGCCAGTCCTCCATTTCCTGCAGTGACGCGCCGCCGAGATAAGTCACCTGCTCTGCTGAGCCGCGCGCCGCGACCCACGCGATCGTGACCAGCCTGCTTGGGTCCCGGTACGGCAAGGGGCGGAACATGGCGGCATCCAAGGCGCTGAAAACGGTCGTGTTGGCGCCGATGCCAAGCGCCAGCGTTATGATGGCGGTCGCCGCGAAGCCGCGATTGCGGCGCAAGGAGCGGAAGGTATAGCGTAGATCCTGCCATAGCGATTCGAGGAAGCCGATCGTATTCATGTGATAGATCTCCTCACGGACGGAAGCCACGTTGCCGAACTTCTTGTGTGCGGCATAGCGTGCCTCTTCCGGAGACATGCCCCGGGCGATGTTTTCGTCTGTCTCGATTTCGATGTACGACTGAATCTCGCGTGAGCGCTCTTTATCCCAAAATCCGCGCCTGAAAAATCGTGTCCAACCCATGGCGTTACTCCATGGCCGGCCGGATAATGCGATTGATGGCCTGAACCAGTTGATCCCAGCGGCTCACCTGTTCCGACAGTTGTTTGCGACCTGCAGTCGTCAGCCGGTAATACCTGGCCTTGCGATTATTTTCCGAGGTGCCCCAAAAGGAGGCGATCCACTCCCGAACTTCGAGGCGATGCAGCGCCGGGTATAGAGATCCGTGTTCGACCTGGAGGACGTTTCCCGACCGATGCTCGATGGCATGGGCAATGGTATGGCCGTGAGCGGGACCCATCACGAGCGTTTGCAGTACCAGCAGGTCCAGAGTGCCTTGCAGTATTTCCCCCTGTATTGGGGAGGTTCCCTTCTTTGGCATAGTGAAAATAGCATACTCCAAAAGATTATCTACCTGAAGAGAAAAGTGAGAGAATTTGATCTTTTAAGGCCCATTGATTGCCTGTTTTCGAAAAGTAGTGCGGTTCGGAAGAATATCTTAACGTACACAGGAGCACTTTCCTCCATGTCTTGCTCCCTCCTAGTCGCCAACTGCGAGCGACCGCTTGGCTACGGGATATGAGGAGCGCGCTAATTCGCTAATAGAGTTCCACAATGGGCACGGCCTTGAATCCGTTGGCGACGGAATAACTGTTCGGCGCGCGGCAGACAATGGACGCCTCCGCAATCCGTGCCTTGCCCACAGCATCACGCATGAAGGCAAGGTTGATAGTATCGGATTGAGCCGGCAACTCGGTCCATTTTGCTTCGAAAAGCTCCAGGCGACCGCCGGCATCCACGACGAAGTCTACCTCGCGCGTGCGATCGCGCCAGTAGAACAAGCTGCCGGCACGTCCGGCGCGGCGTTCTCGGTGCCGTAACTGGGCAAAGACAAACGTCTCCCATACCGCGCCGGCCCAGGGTGACTGGGCCAGGGCTTCCTCCGAGCGGATGTTCAGCAAGGCACAGAGCAGGCCAGTATCCGCCAAGTAGAGCTTTGGGCGCTTTACAAGCGACTTGGTGTGGCTTGAAAACCACGGCTCCAGCAATACTACCTGTCCAGATGCCTCAAGCGAGGACAACCAAAGATTGGCGGTGGAGGGCGCAATCCCCACGTCGCGCGCCAGGTCGGCCTTGTTCAGCAGATTGGCTGAGCGCAAGGCACAGGCGCGCAAAAAGCGTTCGAAGTCGCGCAGACTCGTGACGTTTGCGAGCGAGCGCACATCGCGCTCCAGATACGTTGCCAGATAGGAATTGTAGAAGGCCACGGAATCGATTTCCGGGTTGGCGTGCAATTCCGGGAAGCCGCCGCGCACAGCAATTGCGGCTTCCTGCCTGAATCCTGGCGTAGCCGCAAGGATTTCCGCCAGAGATAATGTCTCCAGTTCGATAACGTCCACGCGCCCGGCGAGTGATTCCGACGCGCCCTTCATAAGCGTGAACTTCTGCGAGCTGGTGAGAAGGTACTGCGCGTGGCGGTTCCGTTTCTGCGCCACCGCCACCTTGAGATGGTGGAATAGAGCGGGGGCGTGCTGCGCCTCGTCTATGATGGCGGGCGCTGGGTGCCGTTGAAGGAAAGCCTCCGGCTCTTTCTCGGCTTGCTCGGCTTCCGTCGGCAGATCGAGGGAAGTGAAGCCGTAATTCGGGAACAGCCGCCGAAGGGTCGAGGTCTTTCCAGTCTGGCGGGCGCCGGTGAGAACCAGGACCGGCCGTGTTCGCGCCGAGCGGCGCACGTGCTCTTCTGCGTACCTCAGGAACCACACAATCAAATTATGCGATCACATCGAATAATTGACAAGAGATCCTGGAAATGTCCGAGTTCAAGCGAGGCTTGCGGCAGACATAACTGCTGCCATGAAAATAAATAGAGCTGTTTCCATTGTCATTCCACCCAATTTCCAGGCCACTGCCCCATAATACTCCAGGATTTCCGGTAGGCAGTACCTTCTATTTTGCGTTCTTGGTATATGTAAGTTTCAAATTATGAACCAGAAAGGAATCGAAAGGATTTTGATAGGATGGATCGCCTACCTCCAGTTAATGGATGCAAGAAGCACTGCTTTCATGAATTGCCGCCGCGCCTCTATATATGCTGCTTTTGTGGCACTCTCATACGTCTTCCAGAGGAAGAGCGACCCGATAAGCGCAGGACCGGCAGGACCGATAGTCCTCGCACGACGAGCGCCGCGTCAGGTTAAGCGCCGCCCCCGCCGTTTCCGCACTCTGGTTCCTGGGTAGTAGGGGCCATGGCCTACCGGCTCATCACTGGCAGGTGGCAGGGAATGTAGTTTGTACAGAGCCTCGATATTGGCGGCGATGGCGTAGCCGAGTCGACCGTCCAGAATCTCTTCCAACCTGGCATGCAGGCTGTGACGCTTGCTGTTTTTGGAGCAAACGCATTCTGCATCGCGAACGGTCTTGGTGTGTTCGGTTGATGGAAAGAAACTGCGGTAGAGTTCTGCAGATTCCGGCTGGTTGGTCATCGCGAAGACTACGAGCGGGTCGCCCTGAATCACGGGATCATTGGCGAAGGCCTGGGCGATGCGAAGACAGTCGCCGAACCCAGGTTTTTTGCCACGCTTCCAACCGCTGATAGCCGAGGATGAAAGCTTCAGTTTTTCCGCGAGGGCTTCCTGGGCGCCCCACCCGCCTGTCTGAACTTTCTCATCTAGGAATTCTCCTAATGTCTTCATATGCCGCAATTTAACCTAAGTTCGGACGGATGAAAAGATTTCTTTAGCATTCCGGCGATTTTTTTGAGAATGTTCTTGACATATAAATTTAAATATTTATTATGTGCGCCATCAACAAGTAATGAATGGCCGTCGCGTGGCGATGCGTGGCACTTTTATGGGAGGTGTGTCTATTATTGATTGACAATGCATTGTCTTTTGATATAGAATGTGCCCAGATCAGGAGGTTTCAGGTGCTTAACTTCAATCCGGAAAAACACGAGTACTCGCTGCCAACCGGGGAGGTGCTCATCAGCGTGACTCAGGTGATCGAGCGGTCTGGGCTGGTGGACACTTCGCACTTCACCGAGTTTCACCGTTTGCGAGGGCAGGCCGTTCACATGGCCTGCGAGTATGACGACCAGGGGTGTCTGGATGAGTCGAGCGTCGATCCGCGCATCCTGCCGTACGTGGAAGCCTACAGGCGCTTCAAGGCGGAAGTCGAGTTTGCCTGGGAAGGCGTCGAGGACAGGCGCTGGCATCGGGTGTTCCGGTATGCGGGAACAATAGACCGATGGGGTCTGATGCATCTCGACGGCGAACTGGTCCCGGTGGTGCTCGATCTGAAAAGCGGGGTACCGGAGGCATGTTGGGGCATACAGCTGGCGGCTTACTCGCACCTGTTGGATCAGCCCGAGTGCTATCGCAGGGCAGTTCTGCGGTTGAAGAAAGAGGGCAAGTACGACCTTCGGGAGTTGCCGCACAGCGAGGCGGCGGAAGACTGGAGCACGTTCGTGAGCTTAATGAACGTGTTGCGATGGAAGGCTAAACACGGGAGGGCAGCATGAACAACATCGTTCAGTTTCCTGCGCCCGGAACAGAGGGCGTGCAGGAAACGGTCAAGAAGGAAGACGTGAAGGAGTTGGTGAAACGGGAAGCGACGGATTGGTCAGGACGCGCGACCGCCCTTGTGATCGTGGATCACGAGAGCTACCAGAGGGCCGTTGAACTCGGGCAGGCGGGAGTAACGATCGAGGACCGGATCAAAAAGACCTTTGGCCCGCTGAAAGCCGATGCCTATGCGCTGCACAAGAAGCTGTGCGACATGGAAAAGAGCTTCCTGGAGCCGGTCCAACGTGGCCTCGATTATTTGCGCAAGGCGGCCCGCACCTGGAAAGACGAGCAGGATCGGATCGCAGCCGAGCGTCAGCGCCAGGCCGAGGAGGCTGCCAGGAAGGCAGCCGACGAAGCCAAGCTCCTGCTGGCCATCCAGGCAGAGAAGGCCGGAGCTTCGGTGGAAGAGGTCGAGGCGACGCTCAACATGGAACTGAACGTTCCGGCGCCGGTGCTTCCGGCAGCGCCAAAGGTCGAGGGCGTCACATCTTCCGGCCGTTGGAAGGCAGAGGTGACCGACCTGCGCTTTCTTTGCCGCGCCGTGGCAGACGGTCAAGTCATGGCCGAACTGGTCCAGCCGAACATGACCCTCCTGAACAAACTGGCCACGCAATCGAAATCCGCCTTCAACATCCCCGGAGTGAGGGCCGTCAGGGAAACCAGCATCGGATTCAAAAAGGCTCAGTAATCCCGCTTGCAATCGTTTATCAGCGAGGAGAAGGATGGCAACCAATCTCTCAGCAAGACCCGCCAAAAACAGGATGTATGGGCTGACCCACGAGCTTGACGGCACGCCCATCATCCGCGAGCCCCGAGTCATCAAAGTCGGCATCGGAGTCCCGAAGGGGCGAAGCGTTCTTGTCTGGATCGACGCGAAGGGCAACTGGTGCGTCCAGCATGAGAAGGACAAGATCGCACGATTTGCCACCAAGGAAGAGGCCAGGGCGTTCTACAAGACTGCCAGAGACAAAGCTCCCGAGCGCCGGTATCCGCAAAAGCTCCCATACTTCATTTTTACCAGGATCAGCCCCCAAGGTATGTTCGAGCCCGACTTTGACGCTATCGAAGCACACGGGCCGACGCCCACGGAGATCGACATTGTCTTCTTCCGGGAAGAACCGTTCGAGTACGCCTACGAAATGTGGACGGCAGCCGAACGCAAGTGCTTCGGCGACGGCATGAACGCTATGCGTGTTTTATCGGCGGCCCGGACTGAAGAAGAGAAGCGGCTGGCCGAGGAGGCGAAGAGGGCCGGCGAGCGTTACTTCCCTGTCATCAACCAGTGCCGGGTGATGGGCTGTCCGTATGCGCAAGCCAACGACGACAACCCGCCGCCATGCAAGCCGCATGGCCGCCTGTTGTTTCAATTGCTTTCCAGGGTAAGCTTCGGAGGCAGTGCGTATTTCGATACGACCGGATTCAGGTCGGTCTCCCAGCTTCACTCGAATATTGAGATGTTCCGAGGGCTGACGGACGGACACATTGCCGGAATCCCTCTCAAGATGATCGTCCGACCGTACCGAACGTCGCACAACGGCAAGCCGGCGACTCAGTATGGCGTTCACCTTGAGTTCCCAGACAAGGATGCCGCTACACTTCGCAAGAACCTCTTGGAGCACGTTCGAAACTTCCGCGGAGAGCTGCCGGTCAGACCGGCGCCGAAGGAGCTGCCTCCTGCCATGGACGTGATCGATCCGCAGGCGGACAACATCGAGCTGCCGCCCGTGATTGCGGCTGCGATGGAGGCCGAGTTTGGCGCCGGCTACCCCGCAACTGAAGATGACGATTTTGAATCGCATGATGTGCCGCAGCAGGCTCCATTGATGATGCCCCGTCGCAACGGTGATGCGCCGAAATCAGGCCCTGCCGATCATGCCGGTTCGCACTGACGAGCTTTGGGCAAGTCTCCGGTTGTTCCGGGACTTGCCCAAAAGGAACGCACATGGACGAAGAGTTGAAGCGGTACATAGCTGAAAACCCCGAGCGATGGGACAAGTACTTTGCGGAAGCCCGGAATGCCGCCGTGCTTGCCATGAACGGCGGCGGTGGTGCAAACCTGTTCAGCGCGTCCTCGCTTGCCGAGTACATCTTCGAACTCACCTGCGAAATGATGGAGCAGCACCGGCGCAAGATCTCGACGCCGGGGGAGGTCATCCCGTTTCCAAGGAAGAGTGGCAAATGAAACCGTCAACCCTGTTCTGCCGCTCGAGGGCGAATTTCAGCAAGGACCGGATCTATCGATACACGCTCACACGCCATTGGGGCGAGGCCGGCCGAGCCGTGAATTTCGTGATGCTGAATCCGAGCACCGCAAATGAGTACGCAAACGGTCCGACCGTCGAGCGCTGCCAGAGGCGGGTGGCCGCCTGGGGCTTCGATCGCCTAATCGTCACAAATCTCTTCGCTCTGAGAGCAACCGATCCGCGCGCCCTCAGATCTGTCGTTGACCCTGTTGGACCGCAAAATGACGAGTTCCTGGTCAGGTGCGCGTTTGATGCGGATCTGATCATCTGTGCCTGGGGCAATCATGGCGCCCAGGCCGGCAGATCGGATTTTGTAACCACAATGCTGCGGCACCTGGGCAAGCCGCTGCACGTTTTGAGGCTGGCCAAAAGCGGCGAGCCCTGTCATCCGTTGTACCTGCCCTACAGCGCAGGGCCTTGTGAGTGGATAAAACAACTTTGAGATGGGAGCAAGTAGCATGCCGACGAACGTATTAGATCAGGACCGATTGTTAAAACTTCCGCTGGAAACCGTCCCGGCGCTCATAGCTCAAATGGCAGCGGCACAGTCAACGCTGGCTGCTCGGCTCCTGGGCGCAGAAAAGACACAAGAATTCAACGACGAGCTGCTGGATGCGGAAGGTGCTGCAGAGAAACTTGGAGTATCCAAGGATTGGCTGTACACTCGCACCAACACGTTGCCGTTTGTTGTGCGGCTGGGCCGCAAGGTCAAATTTTCGCTGCGCGGGATCGAGAAGTACATCAAAGATTCGATTGCCAACGAGAGCTAGGGAGCAGGGCTTATGTGGGGCGATGGGTTCGTCTACCGGGAAAAGAAGAGCCCGCACTACTGGTGTTCTTACAACCTGCACGGCAAGCGCATCAGAGAGTCAACGGGAGAAATCGAAGAAAAGAAGGCGCAGAAATATCTCCGCAACCGACTGAAGCAGGTGTTCGCTGATGAGATCGGCGCCCGGAAGTTCGTTGGCCCGTCATCAGAGAAAGTCACGGTCAACGAACTACTCGACGACCTCGAAGCCAACTATCGAATCCGACACAAGTATCGCCCGCAAGTCGCCTCGCATTTCAAGGTGATCCGCGAGAGCCTCGGGACGCTGAGGGCAAAAAGCCTGACCGATACGGCTATCGACAAATGGATTGCAGCCCTCCAAAAGACCTGTAGCAGACTGCGCCGGCTGTCCCCAGAAGAACGAGAGCTTCACAAGTGCGGGGAACAGTGCAAGCCATACGAGCCCGCCACCATCAATCGCTACACGCAGATTCTAGGACAGGCGCTCTCATTTGGGGTCAAGAAAATCGGCGAGGCGCCGAGAATCACCTGTCTTGACGAGCAAAACGCCCGACAGGGATTCTTCGAGTACGGCGAGTTCCTGGAGGTCCACAAGTACTTGCCCGAAGATCTGCGTGATTACGTCCACTTCGACTTCCTGTGCGGCTGGCGAAAAGGCGAGGTCAGCAATCTCCGCTGGGACATGATCGACACAGATGGCCGGCTGCTCAAGCTCCCCGGGCGCTTTTCAAAGAACGGCAAGCCGAGGAAGATCCCGCTTCAAGGTGAACTCTGGGAGATCATTAAGCGCCGAGCAGAGAAACGTAAGATCAAGATGCCTTCCGGTGAGGTCTTCATCTGTCCGTATGTTTTCTTCAGGAAGCACGGACGGGGGATTCCAGGCTCATGGCGAAAGATTGGAGAGTTTCGCAAGAGTTGGAAGGGCGCTTGTGAGCAAGCAAAGGTTTCCGACAAGATCTTTCACGATTTTCGACGCACTGCTGCACGGAACCTCGTTCGCGCCGGAATCAGCGAGAAAGTCGCCATGTTGATCACCGGGCACAGGTCAAGATCGATCTTCGAACGCTACAACATCACGAGCGACGAAGACCTGATCGATGCCGTGGAGAAAGTAGGTCGCCACGTGGCGAAGCTCGCTGCCCGCGAGGCGGAACGTCGCAAGGAAGCAGCGAAGTTTGAGGACAAGAAGGATGCGTAGCGTAATCGGGTTGTCTGACAAATTTCTGACAATTCCGATGAAAACGCGACCGATTTCAGGCACATTATAAGCTGATGAAACCTGATGTTTATTGGGTCGCGATGGGGTAGACTGGACTGGAAAAGGTAGGAATCTGGTTCGGGACCGTAAGGTCGCTGGTTCGAATCCAGTCGCCCCGACCACCTTTCCTAAAATCCGTTCCTTTAGAATCAAATGCTTACGGGCATGGGCGGCCAAAAAGCTGCCTCCGTGTGTAGTGGCGTGTGTAGTAACGCAAAACGTACTGCGTGGTGCCGCCGTGGTGCGCTCCTAGCGCGGTGACCAGATCACTGGTCCGGGATGCCGACTATTCGGCCAGGTGGCCGTGGGCCTCAGCTCCGGCTGCTGGATGCAGAGACGGAGGTCGAAATAGAAGTGGTGGAAAACGTAGACACTACCCTATTTCGCAGCAATGCACTCTCAGTAGTCTGGATGCAGGAACTGCAGTTGTCCCCGTTTTCCACATTGCACTTTCCCTCATTTTAGCACTGCAAGCGGCTTCCCATCATGGCCGTGAAAGCTGATTGTCCCGACCGAGCCTGCTCCAGGACTGATCCAAATGAACTGAGTTTTGAAGCCGCCTCCAGCAGCAATTTGAGGGAAAAGGAGCTGCGAGACTCCTCGCTGATACGGCTGGGCTATCGGGAAAGTAGTCAAGAGGAAATCGTGGCGTTGATTATAGAGCGAACGCACGGTAAGCGCTGCAAACGGAGCTGATGAATTTACGTCCAGCACGCCCGTGAATCCTTCGGGCAGGTTCTGGATGAGTTGATCAGCGAATTTCGCCATGTGTCCTTCGCCGACCAAGCGGATGGTGCCACTGCTGGTCGCGACTCGAGTGGAGCCATCGCTCTGAAACGCCTCGACTGTGACGGTTGCGCTCTCCGTCACAAGGTTAACAAGAGCCAAGCCAGTATCGTGCCCACCTGAAAGATCAACGTGGATGCGAGCATGCGTGACAGCTCCGCTCGCCGGCACGCCCGATTCAGTCACTAGAACCCCGGCTGGATTATAACCGAACACTCCAATGCCGACGGGCGCCGTGGTGCCGGCATCAGGTACAAGTTTCACCCATCCGCTTTTAACGGTCGCGGCCGATCCATCCGTTTGATACCGCAACAGGCCATAGGGAGACAGTTCATACCTTAGGGACGCCTGGTTCTCCCCTCCGGCTTCTTTGGTTGGCAGGGGCAGGCCGTTGTCGTCCAGGATCTCAATAGTGCCATGCTGGGTTTCATTGGACGTACTGAACAACATGATTGTCGAAGTATAACCTCCACCATCGACAAACTGCGGGAAGTAAATTGGGACACTCTCGGGAGCCAGGGTGCGATCGGCAATGGGAGTGGTCGTGTAGAGAATATCTCCCCTCTGATTAATGGTCTGCCGCAGTGCCAGGATTGAAAGTGGTTGATCGCTGGAGATCTCCAGAGTAGCAAACTGTGTCGTAGTAGCAAAATCCGATGGAAGATTGAAATCGGGAGCTAAGTCGTGGATCTGATCTATAAAGAGAGCAAAATGAGCTTTGCCAGCGGTTTTTCCATGCCCCATGGCGAGGACATTCCCGGCGCTATCGCGTAAAGTGTAAGTCACATCGGCTACGCTCGAGGTGCAATTGACCACCGCAAGGCCCGTGTTTATGTCGATGATACCCGAATCGAGGCGACCCGGCAATGCAGGGACGCCAACGCGATATTCGATAAAAACAAGTGCGTCGGTAGTAGGGGGCGATTGCGGGACCGCAGCTTCACTAACCACCACATCATCACGACTTGTGCGGAGCACCGCGATCCCAACGGCCGGGCTATCCGAGTTCAGAGCTGCTGTGGCATAGCCAACTCGAGGCAAGTCGGCATCACTGATGGTTGAAATAGCGGCAATACCGCCAGGAGGCACGGTCAGAGAAGCAGAAGCCCCGGCTGCGCGAAGCTCCTCATTCATCAATATCAAAACGGAACGCCCCGATTCGCCGACCAGCCATAAATCGGGTGCGCCGTCGCGGTCTATGTCGCCGGCTTTGTTGAGAATGTAATAACCTCTATCTCCGTTCTCTCCAAAATCCAAAGGAGCCTGGAATGAGCCATCTCCATTCCCATACAGAAAAGATACCAGAGCGTGTTTACTTTAGAACACAATGTCGGCTTTGCCGTCGCAATTAATATCTTCGGCAAGGAGGTTCGACCTGCCCATGGCAGTTTCATAGCTGCCTCTGGAAACGAACCTTCCGTCGCCTATTGACTGCATGATCGCCAAGGCACCCGGACCAAAGAAGCTGTCGGGGGCTGGAGGATACGTAAAAGCCAGGTCGTCCTTGCCGTCCTCGTTAAAATCCGCTACCCTGACCGCCTGACCCTGCACGGACTGGACCTTCACCGGTGGTTTCAACGATCCATCCCCATTCCCCAACATAACTGTTATTCCGTAGTGTGAGGCTTCGACCAAATCCAAATGGCCGTCACCGTCAAAATCCCCCTTAGAGAGTGATCCCGTAAAAACTCTCCCGACCATGGTACTTCCGACGGGTTGCGATGGAAAATGGAGGGCGTCCTGGAAAGTTCCATCTCCATTCCCCAGCCAGACACTTACCGTTCTATTTGAAAAATCGGAAACCGCAATATCCAGCAGTCCATCGCCATTCAGGTCGCAAAGTACCGGCCGACTGAGATAAAAAGAGCTGAGACCAAAATCATAGGAAAAACTTTCGTTCAAGGTACCGTTTCCATTGGCGTGAAACACAATGACCTTTCTCTGGGATGTACCTACGACATCCATCACGCCATCCTGATCGACATCTCCTACTGCGAGGCCTTCGACCTGGTACCCAAACGTTGGAACGCGAATATGGCCAGTTGCCGTTTGAAATGTTCCATCACCATCTCCGAGAATGACGGCAAGGTCTCCTTTCATTGAAGCCGTGATGACAAAGTCGGGCACTCCATCATGGTTAAAATCCGCCAATTCCAACGAATTGATAGGAGCTGCACCTCCATAGCTACTTGGTACGTGGAAGGTCCCATCGCCGTTGCCAAAGAGCACCGACGCAATGCCGCCACCTGTTGCAGGTGAGGCAAGGTCCCAATTTCCATCGCCATCGAAATCTGCCGCTGCAGTAACAATGCCATGACCGCCACCGTCATTTTGTCCGAGCTCATAAATTCCAACATAGGTGAATGTACCGTTAACACTTCCTAGATACACAGATACGCAGGAACCGCCCGAAGCGGCAATATCGATGTTGCCATCATGATTGAAATCTGCGAAAACGCACCAGTCGCTGGCCTGATAGGCCTTGGGGGCCTGGAAGGTACCGTCTCCTTTCGCCATCAATATCACGAGCGTTCCGCCAAACAAAGCGAGGTCGTCTCTACCATCCTGATTGAAATCAGCGGCTGCAATGCTCGTTGCGTTCAAACTGGTGATGGATGTGGAAATGACATTTTGGAAGGTGCCGTCGCCATTTCCCAAAAGTACAAAATAGTAATTGTAGTTGGAAACAGCTGCCAAGTCACACTTGTGATCCCCATTAAAATCACCAGCTGCTAAAGAGGCAACCTCATATGGAAAAACAACAGTTGTGTCAGGTTGAAACGAACCATCCCCATTCCCAAGGAGCACTCTTACCTGTGTAGAATTGCCACCACAGATGACCAGATCGCTGTTGCCGTCTTGATTGAGGTCGGCGACAAGCCTATACAGGCCGCCGTCGAATGCAAGTGGATTCTGGAACGTTCCATCGCCGTTTCCAAGCAACATCTGATGGCCTCCCACGAGATCCAGTTTCGCGTCATTATTGAAATCAGCTGCGGATAAAGTCCAGGATGAGGTGGCTGAATTGACCTTCATCGGAGATTCAAATGTCCTATCGCGTCTGCCCAACATTATTGTCAATCCGCCGTATTCGTTACCCGAGAGGTCAGCAATTGCCAGGTCAGCCAGTTTGTCCCCATTAAAATCTGCTGCCACGATGTGGGCATTCGCTGCGGCATCGATCGCAACATGGAGTGTGAAATCGGGAACAGTTTGGGCCAAACACTGGGCCCGAAAGCATCCGATGCAATAAAGGAAAATGGCCAAATAGCGCTGCCTTAGATAACCATTGGGATGAAACTCGGCTTGTTCCATGAAAATCTCCGAACGTGCAGGGATCATGTGAATAGTGATTCCGGATGGCATACCACGATTGACGACGTTTGCGCCTTATTCGACGGGGAATGATGGATGCACTTTCTCTTTACTCTTCGGCCGGGACCCTGGTGCGGTTGAGGGAATTCTGGGAACAGTCCCGCATGTGCCGGGACGGCAAGGGACAGGCCAATCTCGAGGTAGCTGGCAGTGGATTTGCAGTCTGCTAACGGAGCCGGACCTTACATGCAGGCGGACAGAAACCGTGGTGCATCCGAGGAAGGATAGTCCAAATAAGATGAAGGAGTTCGGGTTTCGTTCCTTCCCGGTTCCCCTTGCGATGCCTTCTCCGGAGTTTCTGATAACGAACGCCTTTTATCTTTGACATTCTAGGAGAGCGGCAATAAAATTCTCTCCTAGATTATCAAGGAGAATGCGATGGCCGAACAGCACGACCCGGATCTTTTGCAGGGAACTCTCGATATGCTCATTCTTAAAACCGTTGCTTTGGAACCGATCCATGGCTACGGCATTTCCCTGCGCATTCAGCAGGTTACAAAAGACGTTTTGCGAGTTCGCCAGGGCTCACTCTATCCCGCTTTGTATCGCCTCGAGCGGAAAGGCTGGATCGAATATGAATGGGGCGCTTCGGAAAACAGCCGGCGAGCAAAGTATTATCGTTTGACCAAAGAAGGGCGCAGGCGGCTTGCAAATGAAACGGAGAGCTGGGAACGGCTGTCTGCGGCAGTAAATTGTGTACTCGAAACTCCATAACGGGGACAATGCCGATGATCCGCCTACCGGGAATCTCTGTGCTTCATGCACTCTGGCGCAGAAATCTTCTAGAGAGGGAAATGCATGAAGAGCTGCGCTTTCATCTCGCCTGTCAAATCAAAGACAACATCAAAGCCGGTATGAATCCACTTGAAGCCCGCAGAGCAGCCTTGCGTGATTTTGGCGGCGTTGATCAGACAAAGGAAGAGTGTCGCGAATCTCGCGGCTTCCGCCTCTTTGATGAATCGCGGCAGGATTTGCGTTATGCGCTGCGCCAGTTGATTCACAATCCTGGATTCACAATTCTAGCAGTGCTGGTGCTGGCGTTTGGGATTGGCGCCAATACCGCTGTCGTCAGCATCATCGACCAGCTCGTTTTTCGTCCCTTGACTGTCCTCCAGCCGAAGCAGCTGGCGATCATTCCTTCTTCATCCTGCCTGGACTATATCGACCTCAAGAATGACAATCAGGTCTTTTCCGGAGGAGCAGCCGTTGACGTGTTTGGATTCGATTTATGGGATTCAGATCTATCGGAAAATCTGTCGGGGAAGGCGATCTCGGCGAACTTCTTTGATGTGCTGGGGCTCAAAATGGCTGCGGGCCGTGCATTCGTACCTGAGGAGGATCAGTTGCACGGAAATCATTCGGCCACGATAATCAGCTATCGCCTCTGGCAGCGCATGTTTGGAGCCAATCCGGCGGCTGTTGGGCAAACGATGAGGCTCAACGGCGAACTGCTCACCATCGTAGGAGTCGCTCCTAGGAGTCCGTCCGAGAATTGTCTGATTTCTATTGATCGGCGGGCTCGAGAAATTTACCTTATGTTCCATGGCAAAAACATATCGTTCCTACTGTCCGGAGCAGCTCCTGCTGCTGCCGCCGAGCCTGCGTGATTGG
>JAIQGI010000057.1 GCA_020072565.1 Terriglobia bacterium | reverse complement strand
AATCTCATGGTGGACTCCTTTCTCCCCTGCACGGGGATGACAAGGAGTCAATACTATGTCGCTATGGCCTTATGCGGATTCCAGCAAAAAACGGGGCCGGCACGGCAGGACGAGACATAGTCAGGCAGGGTTGATAGTGCCTCAGGACATGTGGGCTTACTCTCTTGCCCTTGATCGATCTACAAGCTTTTGAAGTGGACAAGACGTATTTTTGAACCATACGTTCGATAGCATCACGGCTCATCTTGCCGCGCCTGATCGAAGGGAATAGCGGGTCGACGTCAGACCCCGCTCGTTCCTTTAGCCAAGCCTCAAGGACCTTGGCGGTTTCCCGCCGAAGTGGTGTGGATCGTTGCTTTCGCCCTTTGCCTTCGCATCGGATATGCGCCGCGATTCCCGGCACGAAGTCCTGGCAACGGAGGTGGGTGAGTTCAGACACTCGTAGCCCAGTTTGCAAAGCCAGCAGCAGAGTTGCATAATCCCGGCGGCCAATCCATGTTGATCGATCCGGTGCCGTCAACAGCATTTCGATTTCATCATGATCCAGAAAATCTATTGACCGCCGGACATATCGCTTGCTCGGCATCTGGAGGATTCTCTGACAGTGAAGCCCGTATGCAGGCTCATTCAATGCCACGAATCGAAAGAACGATTTAATCGCCGCAAGACGAGTGTTCCGGCTGCGGGCGCAGTTGCCTCGGACACTCTCGACGTTGATAAGAAAGTTCCCCACGAGCGCTGCATCCAGATCCTCAATCTGCAATTGGGTTGGCGCTTTGCTCTGCGTTTGACCGGCAAACCGGAGCAGCAGGCGGAAGGTATCGCGATAGCTCGCGATCGTGTTCGGACTTGCCTCCATTTGGGTACAGAGGCGATCAGTAAAGAACTGTTGAAGGAGGGCGGGAAACTTCGCCGGTTTCATGATCGCACCTCCCGTGATAGGGATGTGGTCACGCGCTGCGAAGCCAACTCGAGCAATTCCGGAACCGCTTCGATATACCAGAAGGTGCTTTCCGGTCCGCAATGGCCGAGATAGGTTGACAATTTGATCATCTCCCGGCGCACATCCAGACCCGTGCGGTACCAATTCAACATGGTGCGAACACAAAAACTGTGACGCATGTCGTGGATTCGAGGACCGCGCCCATGCCGGCCAAGCTTTTCGGGAGCGCGCATTCCTATTTTTTGACACAGATGGGCAAAATTGTACTGGCCATTGTTCTCAGTGATACGACTGCCCCGAGTCGATACGAAGAATGATTGAGGAGGCGATCCAAGTAACCGGTTCCGTTTTTGGACATAGGCCTTTAGCTCTGCCCGTGTGCTGTCCGAGACGGGGACAAAACGCTCTTTTCCCTGTTTGCCGCGCCGGATCCGGAGCACCCCAATTTCCAGATCGACATCAGTGTCATCAAGTGAAATCGCCTCACCTATCCGAAGGCCCGTTACAGCAATGAGCGCGAAGAAGGTTGCATAGGTTAACGCACGAATGCCAGTGGCAGAGGGCAGTTCCGCCGCGGCCTCAACAATCCGGCGAATCTCATTATCACTGTAAATATAAGGGCGGGCGCGGCGATAACGAGGAGGGATAAGGGCTTTCGACGGCACCTCATGTTGCGGATCCAGTCCATGGAGCCACTGTGCAAAAAGATGCACCGTTCCGAGGCGTGCAGACCAGGTTGGGCGTTTGGCATGGCCGAAGCTGGTCTGCCATCGCAGGAAAAGATCGGTGCTGACATACTTGGAATTCTGCTGGTCGGCGAACGCGATAAATCTCCGGAGGTCCCTTTCGGTTTTATCAAGGGTATACCCAAGGCTGCGGCGAATCGTCAGATAGCGGTCAAGCTCTTTGGACAGGGCCGTCATCTTGCACCTCCCGCAACCGGCCAGCGTTGAGCAATTGAGCGCAGCCCTTCTATATCCAGCCTTGCATAAATCATGGTGGAAGCCCGATACTGGTGGCGCAGCAGATCCCCGATTTCGTCAAGAGATGCTCCATTGCGCGCCAATGTCACGGCCAGACTGTGCCGCAGAACGTGAGAGCCTACAAAGGACGCCGGCGGCGTCAAGCCGGTTTGCGCAAAAGCTTTTTTCAGGATCACGTTCAGCATAGCCCCATCTCTAAATGGTCTGTGGGGAGCTCGGCTGACCACGAAAAGTGCACGGGAGCTGCTTACTCGATCACGCTGGAGATATTTGGCTAAAGCTTCGCCCACATCCTGAGGGAGAGGCAGCCGATCCTGTCTTAGACCCTTGCCACGCACGATGATCTCGCCCGCGCGCCAGTCGACGTCATCGATCTGCATGGAGATTACTTCCGGCGCTCTCAGTCCCAAGCGCGCGGGAAGAAGCATCATCGCATAATTGCGCCGTCCAATTGGGCTGTCTACACGAATGGCCCTGAGGATGGTTTCTACCTGCGCGGCATCCAGATGTCTGGGAACTCTTGTGTCAGATTGCTGCTTGATCCAGGGAACACACAAGGCGAGATTGGCCGTGGTCTTGCCTCTGCTAAAAAGGTATCGGAAAAAGTTTCTCAAATGGGTGGGCGGAGTCTTGTCACGAAACGGCTTCTTGCGCGAAACCAATTGCTGCATAAATCCGACAATATCAATAGCCGTAATTTGCGACAGGTCGCCCATCTTGTCCCCAAAGCGAAATTTCAAGAAGCGCGCGGCAAACCCCCAGCAATGTTCGATTGTCCTCTCGCTAAGACCTCGTTCGCGGCGGAGATACTCTTCGTATTCTCGCCTGAGGCATCCCATTGGGGTGTCATCAGGTTCTATCGGGGGGACCGGCTTGCCGGCTCCCGAAGCATTCAGAAACCTGATGAAATGCCTGACACTGAACAAAATATCCTTGCGCCGCGATGAAAGCCGGCTCGCGCCGGTGACAAGGTGATATGCACGATCCTCATCAAGATCCATTGGGTCGACGCCGTGTTCTCATTTGTCGATTGAGAACGTTCAGGCGCTTTGTGTAATCGTGAATGGACTTCTTCGAATAATGCTCGGCCCTCAGATGGTTCAGAAACTTCTCCGGATAATCGCCGAGGGGACCGTCTGTTGTCCCGATTTCTGTGACGCAAACGCTGTTTGACCTGGATTTTTTCATTTTCCCTCACTCCTTGTGTGTAAGTTTGGTTAAGAGTGAGGAAGGTATCATCAACAGCAACATGCAAGGAGTGGGCCGATGTTATGCCGAGTGAACGCGGCCCTTCGGGAGCCGGGAATCCCGGGAAATTCGGATGAAATTGCACGTCGCCGTTCGTCGACGCGGCATAATCCGGGTGTCGGCATTATGCATCGCGCCATGCATGCCGAGGTTGCCGTCGTTGCGCCTGACGGTCTGCGCCGGCTTGCGCGGATCGAACTTCACGGCGTTGAATCCCTGGCCTGTGATCGGCTTCTCCGATGACCCGAGCCGGATCCGGCTCCAGTGCAGATAGGCCCTGTATTTCCTCGACGCCTCCTGCAGCCGGTCCAGCTGGTCAGGCGGCGTCGAGCAACCGTAGAGGGACTCTCCCGATGTTACCGGAATCGTCATTGCGTTTGGATGCAGGACCACAGGTCCTCTCGCACGCCGATGATGATTATTCGTTCCCTCGGCATGGTCGTCCCACTCGACGGCGAGCAGCTCGCGGTACCCGGCCATGCTGTAGCCGAGCGAGGAGCCGCTGCAGCCGGCGAAGAGCGATATGACCGTCGGCGCAGCGGCCTCCCGGGGCTTCAGGTGCTCCTGCCAGCAGGCCTCGAGATGGGCCGGATAGTCCTCTATTTTGGATCGTAGCCCCCTCAAGTACAGTTTGGAGTATCTGCCATGATTCTCTGGGTATAGAATATTAATTAAGTGACTCTGAAAGAGAACCCGCGCAATGATAAAGCGGTCTAATTCAAACCTGAGATCGAGAGAGCATTTGCAGATGCCCAAATGCAGATATTTCCCTTTCTTTATATTGCCGTTACTGATCGACGGCGCGATCATTCAGGCGAGCAATGTCGGCATTCCAACCCTCCTCCACACAAGTGAGCGGACCACGGTGGAGGGCCAATCTAATGCGGGTGTTGCGCATCCTGCCAGCGTCACCATCATCTCGCCAAACCTCACGCCTTCACTCGGGCAGTTGGGCGCCTACTACTTCGAAACAGGTAACCAGTCTCAGGTCTGGATCAATCTCGAGCCTCAAGGCGCGGAGCCTGGCCCCAATCCTTTTCGGCTGAACATCACAGTGGCGTTCCCTGGCACAAGATTGGATCGCGTTCCCGACGCCGTCGATGTCCGCGCTACGTCAGTGTATGGCGCCTGGGCGACGAGGGTCCTCCAGCCAGTTTTCCGGCTTCAGCTTGAGGGAGGAACTAAAATGGACCTGACCGCACCCGGCAAAGCGTTCCACTTCATCTCCAGCTGCTTGGACTGCCCGTTGGACACGGTTATTGCGCAGATTGCGTTCGACGCGCTCCGTCAGGTTGCCGAATCGAAAACTGTGGGCATCGATGCGCTTGGATTTACGGCGCGTCTGAAGCCTGCGGACCTTCAGACTCTCCGCGGGTTCGTCGAAATTGTTACCCATGGAGTCCAGATTCGATAAGACGTGCGGTGGAGCCCTCGTTTACTCGAAAAGAAACCCCAGGATGCGGCAGCATTCACCCGCTTGGGTTGTAAAAAGCTCCAGCGACGTAGATGGCTCGCCAGCTCGGCATTCCGCTCCCAAGCACGTTCCGCAGGTGTGCTCCCTAACGACATTGCCCCAGAAGTCCTAGAGTTGTATCTGGAGCGCACCAACAGCACAAGTTTACCTAAAAGACCGGGCGATGAGGTGCGCTCCAGATACAACGACTTGAAGGGGGACGCGGCGTCGGCGGTTATTTAAGAGGACGTATTGAGCCTATGTCAGACGGGATCTATGTACTTTCGATTGAATCGTCCGGTAAAACCATGAGGCAGGAACGGCGTCTGCGCATGAATACAGTGGACTCTCGGGCGTTTACGATCGTGCGAATGTGATCTGATTCGCCTTCATTACCTGTCCTTCCCTCCTTATTCACCGCAGAAAAGCAAACGATCACCTGGGCAGCAGGTGCAGCAGAAAACGACGCAGGAACTCATCTGCCGGGAGCGTCATCGGCCGCTCCCGGTTGCCGTGGGCGCGGTCTTTCCAGCGGAAGGTGACGTTGCCATCCGCAAAGGAAACCAGGCGATGGTTGGAAATGGCCACTCGATGGGTGTAGCGGCCGAGGTAGCGGAGAACATACTCCGGGCCGCCGAAGGGCGGTTTGCAGTCGACAACCCACCGATGGCGGAACAGCTGACGGACAAAAGAGTGGAACGCTTTCGGGTCCGAGAGATGCTGAAGCCGGCCCTGGAAGCCGAGCTCACCTTTTGTGAAAGCGTTCTCCAGAGCTGCCCTGAACTTGCCTCGGAAGACGCGTCCGAGGACTTTTTCAGGAAGAAAGAAACGATGGCGCGGACGGACCCAGCTCTTGTGATCGAGGGAGAGTCCCCCGGCGGGGGCGACGCAATGGACATGGGGATGATGATCCATTTTCTGACTCCAGATATGGAGCACACTGAAGAAGCCGATCTCGGCGCCGAGACGTTTGGGGTTGCGCGCGACCTCGATCAGCGTTTCAGCGCTGGTGCGGAACAGCAGACGGTAGACGAGTTTCTGCATCGCCCTTACAGGGCTCATCCATCATTTGCGTCTTATCCCAGGGCTTGCGCCCTGGGCTGAAAACTACGGCCGCCCTTCCAGGGCTTGCGGCCACCAACGGCTTCGGAGCTTGCGGCCACCAACGGCTTCGGAGCCTGTGGCTACCAACGGCTTCGGAGCTTGTGGCAACCAATAGTTCGCCGGAATGGCTGAGCCCGCCAGGGTCGCACCCTATTTCCTTAATTAAGCGCCATTCCAGCCTGTCCCCAGAACTTCCAAGGTCAGATCGTTAGACCGGACATTTCATTTGCTACCTCCAACGGACAGAACATTTGCTTACCACAGCCGTTCCGATTCTGCTTGCAGTCTCATACGGTTCAATCTATAAAAAACCCTTTACAGGGATTATAGGTGCGAGGCGCGGGCCGGCCGGTCATTTCGTCGGCACCTGATGTTAGGAGATCGCATGTTTGGCAGAATGCTATGTATTGCGATGCTGACCGCCACAATGGGGTACGCCCAGCGTGGCGGCGGCGGAGGTGCAGCGGGAAATGATGCCGCGGGCAGGGGTGGCGGGATGGCTCGCGCGGCAAAACTCAGCAAAGCTGAGATGTTCGCAAATCAGCTCAGCCTGAGTAAAGAGCAGAGAGAGGAGGCGCAGAAAATCCTCAACGATACCATGAAAGAGGTCGCTCTCCAGCGCGCCCAGATCGAGCAGATTCGCATTCAGATTGTTACCTTCATGATCAACGGCGACAGTCAGGAGAACATCAAGAAAGCCACGGAATCGCTTGCGGCGGCGGAAACCCGGTTGACGGGCATCGAAGCAAAGAGTTTCGCCCGTGTCTGTGAACTGCTCAAACCCAATCAGCAGTCCAAAGCGGCAGCTGCATTTGACCTGTGGGCTGCCGTGCTGGATCCGCCCGGCAGTGCCGGGCCAGGGGGATTCAGCGCGCGTGGCAAAACCGAAAAAGAATAGGGGAATGCACATGACTTGCAGACTGCTGTTGATTGGGTTGCTTGCCTTGACGCCGGCTTTTGCACAGCGTGGAGGCGGAGGCAGAAGAGGCTCCGACTCGGTCACAGATGCTCCCTTTGTGGAAAGCACTAACAGGATCGATGTCATCGAAAAGATGTTCAGTTTGAGTAAGGATCAGAAGAAAGCGGTGAAGCTCACCCTGGACGGTGCCCAGAAAGAGGCGGCTCCCGTTCGCGAACAACTGATCAAGGCGCATTTGACGATCGGAGGGGCGATTCAGGCCGGCAAAAGCCAGGAAGAGATCGATCAGCTGGTCCGCGCCCAAGCGGGGCTGAGAGTTCGGATGTCGGAAATAGAATTCAAGGCGTTCGCCAAGATCTATGAATGCCTGAATAACGTTCAGCAAACCAATTCTCCGGCGCTGTTCCAGATGATGAAGGGGATCTTCCTCGAGAAAAACTGGAATTCCATGCAGTAACAGACGATTAGGTCCCACTCTTCTTACCGTTGCGGCTCAGGTCGCGATGCAATTGTTTCACGATTTGGCCGTTCAGGAATTCGGCGGCGCCGCAGGCGTCGTTCTGAATATTCCATCCCCCAAGGGCGCCGACGTTTATAACGCAAACAACAGATTCCGGCATAATGTGCGAAGCAATATCATGCATACGATGTTTGCCCTGATGAGCGACCTCAAATTGCCATTGCGCATGAGCTCGACCATGTCTGGCGCGGCAACGCGGAGCAGCTAAAGCGGATCGGCGGTTCTCATCGCCCCGAACACTTCCAAGCCAAATTTGTTATCGCCCGAAACGCAACCGTGAAGCCCGTCCGCTCAAATGACTGAGTGGGGAGGCATCCATAAGGGGTAGGTGTGTCAAAATGACCGGATCCTGAACACAGTTTGGCTATAGAATGCTGCTTGGGCGGGGCCTAAGCCCGGACTTAACATATCGCGTTTCCATCAGAATCGGGAGAAGGGGACTGAAGAGGCGCGACCCACGAAGGAACCGCCACAAAAGGCAGCCAATTGTACCTATCCTTCGAATTGTGCAATGCGGGGAGTGGCTGTCGATACTATGGAAGGGCGAGCCCGTGTCATTGAAGAAGTAATCCTGTTTGAGGTGCATTGCCATGCGACGCTGTCGATTCCTCCTGGTGTTTGCAAGCCTGGTCACGCTGACCGTCGGTGTTAACACCGCTGCGCCGCCGCATTCTTCCGCGGCCTCCACTGCTGCGGCACGGAGTTGGACCGCCGACAACGGCAATGGTACCTACTCCAATCCCCTGTTCTATGAGGAATTCGAGGACCCCAACATTATCCGCGTCGGTGAGGATTACTACCTCGCCGGCACGACCATGCACATGAATCCCGCGCTCATCGTCCTGCACTCGAGGGACCTCGTGAACTGGGAACTCGCCGGCTACTGCATGGATCGGCTCGACCTCGGCCCCGCCTTCCGCCTCGAAGGCGGGAACATCTACGGCAGGGGCATCTGGGCGCCATGCATTCGCTACCACGACGGCATGTTCTACGTCTTTTCCAATGTCAACAACGTCGGCTGCCAGGTCTTCCGCTCCAAGTCCCCCAACGGTCCGTGGGCACGGAACCAACTCGCCGGCATGCATGACTTGTCCGTTCTCTTCGACGACGACGGCAAGATCTACGCTATCTCGGGCGCCACCCGCCCGGTCATCGTCGAACTCAACAAGGACATCACTGAGATTGTCCCCAATACCCGCCGCCAGATGAACGCCGAAGGCATGGGCGAGGGCCATCACCTTTACAAGATCAACGGTAAGTACTATGACGTCTCCGCCATCCCAGGTGCGCACACCGACCAGGTTGTCGCGCGCTCCGATTCGATCGACGGCCCCTGGCAGGTCGAACGCATGGTCCAGGGCGAGTCACTGGGCGCCCCCACTCAAAACAGCGTCCGTGGCGGCCGCGGGAGTAATCCAACCTTCACCATCACTCCCAGCGATCCCAACGCCGGCGGCGGGCTCACCCTCCATCAGGGCGGCATCGTCGATACCCCTGCGGGCGAATGGTGGAGCATCATCATGCAGGACCACGGCAGCATCGGCCGCATGGTCGCGCTGGTCCCGGTCACGTGGGACAACAATTTCCCGATCATCGGCCTGCACGGCAACCTCCGCAAGGCACCCAACACCTGGGTCAAGCCCGACACCGGGCATATCCAGAATCCCAAGCCCTTGTTCGTGCGCAGCGACAATTTCGCGTCACAAAAACTCAATCCCGTCTGGCAATGGAACCACGTTCCCGATGACACCAGGTGGTCCCTCACGGAAAAGCCCGGTGCGCTTCGACTCCATTCCCTTCCCGCAGCGGACTTTTTTGCCGCCCGCAACACCCTCACCCAGCGGCCGCCGGGACCCGAGTGTGTCGTGACGGTCGAGCTTGACGCCTCGGGTTTGGTTGCAGGAGATACCGCCGGCCTGGCGCTGCTGAATGCTCCCTACGCGTGGATCGGCCTGGTCAAGAGCGCCGAACGCACGACTCTGCAGACCTTCGACCAGACCACTCGCAAGACCACGGAGGCGGCCAGGAGCCCCAACCACATCTGGCTCCGCGTTGCCTGCAACTTCGACACCGAGAAAGCGGTATTCAGTTGGAGCGCCGACGGCAAGGATTTCGCTTCGCTGGGCGACCCCTTCACCATGGCGTACCAGCTCACGACTTTCCAGGGAGTGCGCCTTTCCCTGTTCAACTACAACACCTCAGGGCAGCCCGGCGGCTATGCCGACTTCGACAACTTCGAGGTCGATGAGCCGCGAGCGCGGGGCATGGAACGCGCGATTCCCGTGGGCAAGACCATCACGCTGACCAGTGGCGCCGACGGCAGCATCCTGGCCATCGACACTCAGAACATGTCGCTCATCAACATGGCGGCCAATGCGCCACTTGCGGCCGCCCGGAATCTTCGATTCCAGATCGTCGATTTGGGAAAAGGCGAGGTGGCGCTGAAAGCCGGCAACGGCTGGTTTGTCTCTGCCGCAGGCGAGAGTGTCGTATTGAAAAATCTCGCCGGAAAAGCACCCGGCGATGCCGAATCCTTCCAATGGATCAACCTGATGCGCGGCGACACCATGCTCATGTCGCTCACCAATCATCGCTACCTGTCCACCAAACCCAACAATCCCGGGCCGGTCACGATTTCCGCCAACGGCCCGCAGCCGGACCGCAAGGACGGCGCGTGTTTCAGATGGAAGGCCGTCCGATGAGACGCGATCGCCATCGGTTCGGTGCGCCACGTTGAGGATGCTCACAAGAAAGGACTTTCCATGAAGACCCGACCATCGACTTTGCTCCTGACCTGCATCGTGACAATTCTCGCCGCGGGCGTGTGGATTTGGCACGCCGCGGAGGCGCAGGTAAAGACTGATGCGCTTCCCGTCGTCCCCGGCGCCAAGCCGGTCGCTGTCGAGCGCATCAAGATTCACGGCAATGCGCTGGTAGGCAATCTCGAAGGCGATGCGGTCGACCGCGACACTGTTGTCTTCCTGCCGCCAAGCTATGCCAGGGAGAAAAACAGGCGCTATCCGGTCGTCTATGCCCTGCATGGCTACTCGATCGGCGCCGAGCAGTGGACACACGAGATCCAGGTGCCGCAGGCGATCGAGGGCGCCTTTGCCCTGGGTTCGCAGGACATGATTGTGGTGTTGCCCGACTCCAAAACGGTGCACAACGGATCGATGTACTCGAGTTCCGTCACGACCGGCGACTTCGAGCAGTTCATCGCACACGATGTGGTCGCCCACATCGACGCCCATTACCGTACCATCGCCAGGCGGACAAGCCGCGGACTGGTCGGCCATTCCATGGGCGGCTACGGCGCCGCGCGGATTGGGATGAAGCATGTGGATGTTTTCGGCAGCCTGTACATCATGAGCCCGTGCTGTCTGGAGCCGATGGGCGGCGGGCCGGCCAATCCGGCGATTGTGAAAGCTCTGGAGTCGGTGAAGACCCCCGCGGATTCAGCCGGCCTGTCGTTTGCCGCCAGAGTCCAGCTGGCCTCCGCCGCGGCATGGTCACCGAATCCAAAGAACCCGCCCCTCTATCTCGATCTGCCGGTGAAGGACGGCGCGCCCCAGCCGGACGTCCTGGCGAAGTGGGCGGCCAACGCTCCGCTGGCGTTCATCGATCAATATGTCGGCAATCTGCGTCAGTTTCGGGGCATTGCCATCGACGTGGGCGACCAGGACGGCTTGCGCGTCGGCGCCGGCAAGCTTCACGGGATTCTCGACAGCTACGGCATCGCCAACACGTTCGATCTTTACCACGGCACCCATACCAGCGCCGTGGCAGACCGCTTCCAGAACCACGTCTTGCCCTTCTTCAGCAAGAACCTGTGCGTCGGCAAAGGCTGCCAGTGAGGCTGCTATAGCTTGCCGGTAGCGAAGGTCGCGTCTCAACGGTATTGGGCGTTTTTTCAGCCAGGCACACGGCGATCTCTATATTTGCCCGCGGATGATGGGAGGTGCGGTCAAGGTAAGTCTAGATCAATCAGGATCGTGGCAAGTTGGCGTGACAGCCGAACACGCTGCCCAATGGCAATTGGTCGGTTCCCGTCACTGGGACGTTTGGAAACGGGGTCATAGTGGGCTAGCTCCTGGAGCTTTGCGGGCCTGGTACCTTTTAATCCCAGACCAGGAGCTACGAATCGGGTCCTTCGACCAAAAGGCATACCAGATACCCATGGTTGGTGCTGACCACGCGGCCTCGATAGAATTTTTGATGATGTCCGACGAAGGCCCGACCATCGCGTTTGCCAACGCACACGTCGTTGGGCGTTGGCGTTTTGCAGTCCGGCCGGAAAGCTGCTTGGTCGTCGCGCGGCGTATTCCGCGGACAAGTGAATTACAAGGCCTAAAATTGTTAGACTTGCGGAATATATCAAATCTTATATAATGGTTACATGGACGTCAAAGAGTTGAAGTCCGTCGGGTTGAGTCTCGATGATCTTCGGAATTTTCCTGAAGAAGCCCGCAGAGTTGCAGGTTTCGAACTCCGCGCCGTTCAGAATGGGCTCGAGCCTCGAGACTGGAAGCCCATGAAATCTGTAGGCTTCGGTGTTAAGGAGATACGCATTCATGTATTGGGTGAATGGCGAATTGTCTACGTGGCGAAGCTGGCCGACGCAATTTACGTGCTCCATGCCTTTCAGAAAAGGAGCCGAAAGAACAACAAGAATGACATCGAATTGGCTCGTAAACGACTCAAGGAGATTGGAGGTATATGATGAGTGAACCCGCTGTCAAATCATCTGGAAACGTCTTCGTTGATCTTGGCTATTCACCGGATGAAGCTGCTATCCTGCAAATGCGTGCGGACCTCATGGCAATTCTCCGCAAGTTCATCATGACCAGGAAGCTAACCCAATCAAAAGCTGCCGAAATGCTTGGTGTAAGCCAGTCGAGAGTCTCCGACCTTGCAAGAGGCAAATGGGAAAAATTCAGCCTCGAAATGCTGATTATTCTTGCGACAAAGGCTGGAATGCGTGTGACACTTAAGACGGCAGCTTAGAAGAAGCCAGAATAGCAAAACGCTTGGTCTGATGCGCTACCGCCCCGCAAGCATAAATAGGAACGGCTAACTATTCACTCCAGCGGCCGGCGCAAAAAGCGCGCCGCCGCTGAGCTCGAACGTTAGCGTGACATGAACAACCAAATGCGCGTTTATTACGACAATGTCATCGCTTCAGGTCTGGTCACTGAGGATGTGGTGCCAGACGAAGAAATGACTGCGCTCCGCGAAATCGAAGAAGGCCATCGGGCTGGAACGATCAGGAGAGTGACCTCCAGGGAATCGTGGCGGGAACAAGAACGGACACGAGACCCAGCCCGACGTTCTCAGCTTGAAGCGGCGCGCGATCTTGTATCTGTTGTCCAAGCCGGTCACCGCGTCCTCGGATTCGAGGTTCTCGATGCGCCACTTGGAAGCATTTCGACGGATCCGATCGTGAGCGACATCGTGGACGAAAGCATCTTTGCCGACCTCACCAACCTTGAGCTTCGGAGTGCCGACGCCCGCCATTTCATGTACGCCGCAGCCAACAACTGCCAACGGTTCGTGACACTCGATCCCGACTTTCTTGATCGACGCGCGCTGCTGGACGCGCGGTATCCGCCGTTGCGGGTTGTAAGGCCGTCTAAGCTATATAGCAGAGGAACTTTGACGCTGCAGGAATCAAGGGGCAGGCTAACCCGCAAATGGCGACGGCGCGCCGCTGAGAAGCGACGGCGCGCGGCTCATTTGCCACGTTAGGTTCCGAACCTACCCGATCCTTGACGGAAAGCCTGGTATGATATATCGTCATACTTAGAGGCTGCAAATGTCTAAATCCAAGATTGCCATTACCATCGACGAATCAACCCTGCACCGCCTGGATGAACTGGTCGAACAATCCATGTTCCCCAGCCGCAGTCAAGCGATCCAGGAGGCCGTCGAGGAAAAAATTGCTCGGCTGAAACGGACTCGGTTGGCCCGAGAATGCGCCAAATTGGATCCTCCTTTTGAAAAGGCGCTCGCAGAGGAAGGACTGTCTGAGGACCTGTCGGAATGGCCCGAATACTAAGAGGCGAAATCCGCTGGGCTGATCTCAACCCGGTGCGAGGCAGAGAGCAAGCGGGCAACCGGCCAGTACTTATTCTCAGCCATGACGTGTTCAATGAACGCTCCGGGACTGTGATCGCGGCCGCGCTGACAAGTCAGCCACAGCGTGCTGCCTTCCCTCTAGCTTTTGAGCTCCACGCCCCGGAGCTTCCCAAGAGATCCTGGGTCAAGATCAGTCAAATTCGCACACTCTCCATCGAGCGTATCGGTTCTCGGATTGCCAGAGCCACGCCGGAAGAGGTTGCCCAGGTTGTTGAGGGTCTTAACGAAATCATCGGAACCTAAACTATGCGCTCCAGCGGACCCGCAAAAAACGCGGGCCGCTGAGCGCCGGCGTTAGGCGAACAGCATGGCGGAGACTTAGAATGGCAGACTCAATCTCATCTAGGATCCAATCAGGACTGACGTTTTTGGAGCAGTCAGAGGATATTATTATCCTGCTCGCAGTTGAGTCCGGAAGTCGCGCCTGGGGCTTTCCTTCCGTCGATAGCGACTATGATGTCCCCTTTATCTACCTGCACCGCAGTGATTGGTATCTGTCAATCGAACTCGATGAGCTCCGCGATGTAATTGAACAACCAATTAGAGATTCGCTTGATCTGAGCGGCTGGGACATCCGTAAAGCACTAAAGCTTTTCCGCAAATCCAATCCACCACTATTGGAATGGCTCCAGTGTCCCATTGTGTACCGCGAGCAATTTTCGTTCGCGGAGCGGCTCAGGGCACTGCTCCCTGCTTTTTATTTGCCAAGGGCTTGCTTCTTCCATTACCTCCATATGGCACGAGGCAACGTTAGAGAGTATCTACTTGGTGATTTCGTCTGGCAGAAGAAACATTTTTACGTGCTCCGCCCCCTGCTTGCGATGCTGTGGATTGAGAAAAACTTAGGACCCGTACCGATCGAATTCAGTCGACTTGTGGAAGCCACTATAACTGATTTGGATCTTCGCGAAGAAATCCATCGGCTTCTCGAGGCAAAGAAGGCAGGTGCCGAGCTCGACCGCGGTCCCAGGATTCCAGCAATTAGTCGCTTCATCGAAATTGAGATGGACCGATTCGAGAGCGCGGCTGTTGACAGCCCGAGCGCCGCTCCGCCATTGGATCAGCTCAACGGCCTGTTTCGGGACACTCTTGCGGAGGTCTGGGATAAACGATCGCCTAACAACGGCATGCAGCCGCCGGCGCAAACCGCGCGCCGCGGCTGATGCTGAGCGTTAGTCGTCCTGGGAAGGCTGGTGGAATATAGCGAATATGCTATACTGTGCCAATGACATGGACCGTCACCTTCTACAACAAGCGCCTCGAGAGCGAGATCCTCGCTTTCCCGGCCGGCTTCCTCGCTCGATTTCTTCGGTATGCGGAGAGAATGGAGGCGTTCGGCCCGGATCTGGGCATGCCCCATACCCGAGCATTGGGTGCGGGCTTTTCGAACTTCGGGTCAAGGCCGCAGAGGGAATTGCGCGGGTGTTCTATTGCACCGTAGTTGACAACCGCATCGTCTTTCTTCACCAGTTCGTGAAAAAGACCGAGAAGACACCTGCCAAGGAGCTCGACATTGCGCGGCAGCGAATGAAGGAAGTGAAACATGGTTAGTAATCTCAAGCAGTTCAAGACACGCGCCCTCGCGCGCACCGATGTGAAAAGGGCGTACGACGAATTGGCGGAGGAATTTGCCTTTCTCGACGAGGTGTTGAAGGCGAGGACTGAGTCCGGTCTTACCCAGGCGGAGGTCGCGGCTCGGGTGGGAACCACCCAATCGGCCATCGCCCGGTTGGAATCCGCTGAACCCAAACACTCCCCGTCTATCGCCACCCTGCAAAAGTATGCAAAGGCTCTGGGATACAAGGTAGAGGTTCGGCTCGTCAAGGAAGAAGGACGGCTAACCACGCGCTCGAGCGGACGCGCCGCAAAGGCGGCGGCCCGCCGCTCAGCTTAATCGTTAGCCGGAAGAGAAACCGATGCCAAAGGTGAAGTCGGTGTTTCTTGAGTTCGTTCGACATGTCGTGAACGGCGAGATCGACGAGGTGTCCCGCCGACTGGCGGCCAGTCCCACTCTTGCTACAGCGCCGGCTGAGGTTGGCGCTGCTCGCCATGGCGCACCAGACTTCTTTTTCACCGAAATCGCCCACTACCTTTACGCCGGCGACACGGCTCTCCATATGGCTGCCGCCGCGTTTCGGCGTCCGATCGCAATGCTTCTCGTCGCACACGGGGCGGATTGCCACGCAAAGAATCGCCGCGGCGCCCAACCCCTTCACTACGCGGCGGACGCCAACCACTGGGAACCGACGGCACAGGCGGAGACGATCGAGTACCTCTTGTCGGTTGGCGCAGACCCCAATGCCTTGGACAAGAGCGGCGTGGCGCCCCTGCACCGAGCGGTGCGAACACGGTCGTTGCCAGCAGTCCGGGCTCTGTTGGATGGCGGCGCCAACCCGAGGGCGTCAAACAAGTTCGGCTCCACGCCCCTGCACCTTGCCGTTCAAACCACTGGGCGAGGAGGGAGCGGTTCTGAGCACGCACGCCAGCAGCAGACGGGCATCATCAGGCTCCTGCTGGAACGCGGCGCAAGCCCGACCGACAAAGACGGGCGTGGAAAACAGGTGAGTGAGGCGGTGACGAGTGAGTGGATTCGAACCTTGCTCATCGGAGGGACCGGCTAACCAACGGCTGAAGCTGACCGGGGCCGCCATCCTGGTTTTCCAGGCTTCAACGTCCTTGCAGGCGGCCCCGGCAGCTTAGCCGTAGCGTTAGCCGGGCACAAGGATGATAATGCGACTAATTGGCAACGAAGGGGAGGAACTCCGACTCGAGGTGCTCGGGTATCAATTCCCGGAGATCAAGGACGACGAATGGGATTCCGAATGGTTGATCATCTCGGGAGAAGTGTCGTGTGCTCAAGGCCGCTGGAGCTTCAACGACCCCTGCCTCTGTACTTTCGAGGTCCAAACCCTTGCTACCTGGTTACGCGACGTTCCGGTCGGTGGGCCTGAGCGAGAGCTTGGATTCACTGAGCCGAATCTTCGTTTCGAACTCGTTGAAAGGCGAGACGGCGACGTTCTCTTGGTTTCCTTCTCCCAGGAATCTTCTCCTCCTTGGGCGACTGAGGACCAAAGGTACGGTGAGGGATTCGCGCTGTCGTTTCCATTTCAGCTAAATGATTTCTCTTCGGCGGCAGCGGCACTCCAGAGCATGCTGCTCCGGTGGCCTGTGCGCGCACGGAAGACTGAGGCTGGCTAACTATTCGCTCCAGCGGCCGGCGCAAAGAGCGCGCCGCCGCTAAGCTCAAACGTTAGGCGTCGCAAACGCAGTACGCTTTAACTTGACCGCACTTAGGAGGCTCAAATGAAGAGAGTCACAGGTATCGGAGGAATCTTCTTCAACGCGAACGACCCTGTCGAACTGCGAGCTTGGTACAAGCAGCACCTGGGCATTGACGTCCAGGAATGGGGAGGCACCGCGTTCACCTGGACCGATGCAGCGGGCAATCCGACAAAGGGAACGACCGTGTGGTCCATCGGTGCCGCCGATGGTGAGCACTTCGCACCAAGCAAGTCGACCTTCATGGTCAACTATCGCGTCGAAGACTTGGACGCTGTGCTTCAGTCGCTTCGGGACGAAGGATGCAATGTCCTGGACAAGACGGACGACTCCGAGTACGGAAAGTTCGGTTGGGTCATGGATCCTGAGGGGAACAAGGTCGAACTTTGGCAGCCACCTCCGGGGCAGTGAGCTCCATGCCTGAAAACCAAACGCCGACGCCTAACCTGTCGTTCGAGCCGACAGCCCTCGGCATGCTTCGGTCTGCGGCTCAACTTCAACGTTAGATGCTTGAAAAGCTGAAAGCGGCTTCAAGAAACTGAGGGCCAAGGCAGCGTTCCCCTGCTTAATGGCGTCCCTGGTGGGGTTGGATATCTTCGCTGCGTGCCATACCTCAGAGATGGCGCTCGGGCCAGCTGTGTGCAGTGAAGTATAATGGTGCCACTGCTCAGATTTTCTTGGAGCCAGAGATTGGCAAGCTGGCCCGAGACGCCAGCGTAAATCGACGAGGGTGCCGGTGTTGTCGATCGCAATGAACGACTGATGCTGCTCCGAAAAAGAGCAGCATCTAACAAAGCGCTCCAGCGGACGGCCGGGAATCTGGGTCCCCGGTAACCGCCGCGGTTCACCGGCTGCATCTCGGCTTTCGCCGGCCGCCGCTGAGCGCCAACGTTATGGTCCGAAGAAGGATTGACAAGGTGGTCACAATCTGCGACCACTTCGGTGGTGCTTAGGGAGACAGAATGTCGAAAGCGCAAGCGTTGGTCAAAATCGGCAAGATCCAGCAACGAATCCTGCTGATTCGCGGGGAGAAGGTGATCATAGATAGCGATCTTGCAGAAGCTTACTCTGTTACCACCAAAGCCCTCAATCAAGCCATTCGCCGAAATGCTGACCGCTTCCCTCCCGATTTTATGTTCCGCCTCACCAAGAAGGAGAAGCAGGAGGTGGTAACAAACTGTGACCACCTTCAGAACCTGAAGTTTTCGCCGGTCAATCCTTGCGCCTTCACAGAACACGGTGCAATCATGGTAGCGAGTGTGCTGAATTCGGCCAAGGCGATCGAAGTCAGCGTATTCATCGTCAGAGCCTTTGTCCGGCTTCGAGAAATGATCTCCGGATACAAAGAACTTGCGAGAAAGATCGCCGAACTGGAGAGAAAGTTTGGCAACCATGACGAGCAGATAATGGTCTTGATCGAAGCGATCAAGCAACTGATGGATCCAAAGCTGCCGCCGAAGACACAACGGATCGGATTCCGTACAGACTGACCCTAACTATTCGCTTCAGCGGCCGGCGCAAAAAGCGCGCCGCCGCTGAGCTCAAGCGTTAGGCGAACTCTTGGAGATGGAGGGAAGCATGGAGCAAATTCTCAGCCGATGTGGCTATCGGTGCGATCTGTGCCTCGCCTACCGGCCCAACGTCGAAGCGAACCCTGCCAATCAGCAGGTCCTTAGCGACGGCTGGCACAAGTACTTCGGGTTCCGGATACCGGCCGAGCAAATCCTCTGCGACGGATGCATGGCCGACAATCCTCGCCTGATTGACAATGCCTGCCCGGTGCGGCCATGCGTGATCCAAAGAGGCATAGGCAACTGTTCTGAATGCCCTGAATACATCTGCAACAAGCTTGGTGACCGAGTCGTGGTCTACGAGACGCTGGCGGCAAAGCACCCGTGTCCAATCCCAGCGGAAGGCCGTGCTCGCTTCATAGCACCGTACGAGAACAAGGCACGCCTCGACCTATTGAGGAGCGCCCGAGGAGTGCGCAAGGGCGAAGAGAGTAATTCTTGATGCCGCCTAATTATAGTTAGGCATACAAAGTATATGACCAGTATCGAATCACTCATTCAAGATAGCCAGAAGTTGACAGCTTTGTTTGGCGCCTGGCCATCATTCCACGACGCAGAAGTTGTCGATCTTCACTTCTGGCGTGGTGATGTCAAACCGGGTGATTGGGATGATAGGAATATTTTCCCGGTGCTCACCGTAAAGGTGCGTGTCTTGGAAGCGACGCAGCCGGGGGCTACTGGCGCGGGTCATGATGTTTTTGCCACTTTGCGTTTTCATGACGTAGGTGATTTCAGGATGGCGGGTTTTAACCATCAAAATAGGATTTTCGGCCTTTCCATCAGAGTTCAGGACCGCGGGAAGTTTGAGAGCGGCGAGAGCTTGCCGCCCTTTTTGGCTGTCCAGTTTCAGCAAGCGTTCGGCATAAGTGCATCATTTCGCTGTTTCCGAATTGAAGTTGTAGATGCTGCGCGATGTACCGAGGAAGGAAAGGTGTATGCCTAACTATTCGCTTCAGCGGACGGCGCAAAAGGCGCGCCGCCGCTGAGCTCAAACGTTAGGCAGAAGCGTGCATCAATGAGAATAAAAATAAGTGTTGTAGGATCAATTGCCTCCTTGTTGGCAGCTGGATATTTGGGCGTTATTATTTTGGATTTTTCCAAGGTGTTTGGAGCACTATTCCGTGTAGGCTTGTTAGTCCTTGTAGCGTGCCAAATCGTGGCTCTATTACCTTTGGTCGGCGTTTCAGGCGCTGGACGAATCCGCCCACCTGCTCTTAGCTTCTTGGTTCGGTTTCTGGGCATGATGTTCTGTGCAGGCTCCGCCCTGACCATGGGATTCGGTTCAGTATCGTTTATTTCTCACCATGGACTGACAGGAATAATTGCACCCGCGGCCGTCTCAGGAGTAGTGGATGAAACGGGTACCTTCCATTCCCTTTCCCCTTCAGTGACGGTTCTGGAGCTACTTCCTGTAGTGTTGCTTATCGCATGTCAGGTATGGGGACCTTGATCCTGCTTCGGCATCGAAGCGCGGATCTGCCTAACACGCCGCTGCAACCGGCGAGCGGCACCGAAAGGTCAAACTAATGCGACGGGTCGTGACTGCCGCTCGCGGTTGAGCGGCAAAGCGTTAGCCTGATCTGAAATCCTGGATGTTACATCATTTCCCTTGGCAGGTGTACGCCATTGGCGTACAATAACAAATGCGCTTTGTTGAGACGCCAGTGTTCACGAGAAGCGTAACGTCGATACTCGACGACGATCATTATAGGACTCTCCAACTGGCGCTGGTCTTGCGCCCGGAGCAAGGCACTCTCATTCGGGGCAGTGGCGGGCTTAGAAAGCTACGATGCCCGCTGCCAGGCCGAGGCAAGCGGGGGAGTGCACGGGTGATCTATTACTGGGACAGGCACACAGAGACTTTCTATATGCTGTTCGTTTACCGCAAGACGGAACAGGGGGATTTGACCCCAGAACAGATACGAATTCTTGGTAAGATTGTCAACAAGGAGTTTAAGTGAAAGAGCACGATTTCAAAAATCTGGTAAAAAGTGTTCGCCAAGCCGGGAAGATTCGCCGCGGCCAGATGAGAGCAAGCCGGGTCTACTCATTCAGGCCGACCGAAATCAAGTCGATACGATCGAAACTCGGCAAATCGCAATTCGCATTTGCTCTCATGATCGGCGTGAGCGTTGCAACGCTCCGGAATTGGGAGCAGGGACGTAGGGTGCCCGAGGGGCCGGCGAGGGCTTTGCTCAAAGTAGCGGCCGAAAATCCTGAAGCTGTGGCAGAAGCATTGGAAACATACACAGGCTAACAAGAGCATCCAGCCGCCGGCGCAAAACACGCGCCACGGCTGATGCTGCGCGTTAGCCAGACGGGCGAGGGGTTGCAATGGATGCAGAAGGGTTCGTAGCTGCCATACGCGTATCTGCGATGCGTTCCGCCGCGGACGGTACCATCGCGAACATGAACGATCCGCCGGGTCGGAGGCCTGCACCGGAACTCGTTGCCTTGGGCAATTGGTATCGTGCTCTCCCGGCGTCTGATCGCGAGATGGTCCAGCACGCTCTTCTCGAGGCAGCACACGCTGCAGTCTTCGGTGTATTCGCGATCCTGGACGGCGCTCGGCGGGTGGACCCAGCCCAGCCACCTGTAGAGTTCGAGCTCTGGCATGTCGCTCGCGATGGCAGGATCAAGTTGAACGGAGACCTGCACAACATCCTCAACTCAGAGCCATGGTGGTGACGGGATTGCTGGCTAACAAGGCGTTGAACCCGACGGGCCTTCGGCCCGCGGGTTAACGCCAAGACGTAAGCTGGATAAAATATGAATCCACGTGACCTCCTGATAGAAGGTGCATCAATTCTCGAACCAGTACTAGCTCCCCACAAATTCCGCTTCAAATTCCGCGAAGCGGGCCGCGGTTCTGGCGGAGTATTTGCATGGGGCGAGTTTGTCTATAGGCATTGACGGTTGGAGCTTCATTTTCGATACTCCTTGGAATTCGTTACATATCACATAGGAGCCGAACGCGTGTCGCACGAAGGTTACATGAGAGAGCTAGGCGTTAGTAGCCAAGCCGCATATCCAGGCTTCTCCGACGCACCTCTCGATGGTTTTCGGCATCTTGCGCATGATATCGGGCAATTCGCGCAGGATTTTTTATTCGGCGATGGAAGTATCATCATTCGTGGAGCGAAAGCGGAGCGTGGGCAATTAGAGTTGGAGAACCATGCCAGCATGGCGCGCTATGTTGGTGACGTTCGAAAGCGAGAGGAGGCGAGGCAGAGATTCCAAGCGGAAGATTGGCCTGGTGTTGTTTCGCTCCTCGACTCGCTTCAGTACCCGGAACAAATGGAGAAGTCTGACATACATCGCCTGGAACTAGCCAAGCGGCGCACAAAAACCAGCTAACTATGGCATGCAGCCGGCGGCGCAAAAGACGCGCCGCGGCTGATGCCAAACGTTAGCGCTCTGAAAACAGCATGCATATCCGGCTTCTGCCCACTTGAGGAACGACGATGCCTAAACACCGAATTTTCGCGACAAAATTTGCAGCGGTTTATCCGCTATATGTTCAAAAAGCGGAACGAAAAAATCGTACGAAAGAAGATGTTGACCAAATCATCTGCTGGTTGACTGGATATAACCAAGCGGAATTACAGCAGCAAATCAAACGAGAGAACGATTTTGAAACTTTTTTTGCTCAAGCACCAGCCATTCATCCAAATAGTTCGCTTATCAAAGGCGTAGTGTGCGGTGTTCGCGTGGAAGAAATTGAAGATCCGCTGATGCAAAAGATACGCTATTTAGACAAGCTGATTGATGAGCTCGCAAAAGGCAAACCAATGGAGAAAATTCTGCGGCAATAAGTCGTTTCGCCATAACAATCTACTGCGATTAGAGGGCCCATCATGCATACGCACAGGCCTCCGTCAGTCGTTATAATGCAAGATGATATCACTTGCGCTGTTTGGCTTGTTGCCAGCATGGTCGTCACTATCACATATGTATGATTGGGCTTGCGCGCATGAGCGCTAACAATTCGCTGAAGCCGCCGCCGCTCCGCGGCGCGGCTTAGCTCAAACGTTAGACGACAAAATTTACTCTTGCAACATAGTGTCACCGGTAGTATCATAGTTACTGTGACACAGGCTGAGAAGATCCTCAAAAAGATGAAGGCCAATCCACGAGATTGGCGAATCGACAGTCTCAAATCAGTAGCGGAGGCCCATAATGTAGCATTCCGCCACCCGGGCGGCAGCCATGTCATCTTTCGCCACACCAACGGTGCGATGTTGAGCGTGCCGGCACATCGCCCAATCAAGCCCGTTTATATAAAGAAATTCGTTCGCTTGATCGAATATGGAGTTTCAGAATGAAAACATCTCGAATTGATTATCCGTTTGAGATACGTCCTCTTTCCAAAGACGAAGGAGGCGGATATTCCATCACATTTCCCGATCTTCCGGGTTGTCGTTCTGACGGAGCCACTCCGGAGGAAGCTATCAACAATGGTCGCGACGCACTTGAATCATGGCTTGGAGTTGCGCGCGAGTTCGGGGATGAGATACCAATCCCTTTTTCTGGTGTAAGCGGACGTTTCGTTCAGCGTGTCCCTCGTTCACTGCATGCTCAACTTATCGCCCGAGCAAAAATTGAAGGAGTGTCTCTCAATACCTTGGTGGTTTCCATCGTATCGCAAGGACTTGGACAGCGGCAGACTGAACTCATAAAGGATCGGTCGTCTAACTATTCGCTCCAGCGGTCGGCGAAAAAAGCGCGCCGCCGCTGAGCTCAAGCGTTAGATGGATGAAAGGCAAAACGAGGCTTCAAGGAACTGAGGCCCAAGGTTCTGTTCCCCTGATTAGTATTGTTCTTCGCGGGCTGGATATCTTCGCTCGGCGCCATATCTCAGAGATGGCGCTGGAGCAAGCTCTGTGCCGTGACGTATGATGGTGCCAGGGCCGAGATTGTCGTGGAGCCTGAGTATGGCAAGCTGGCCCGAGATGCCAGCTTGGAACCACGATGGTGCCAAGCTCGCCGATTGGCGCAAACGATTGGTGCTGATTCGAAAGAGGCCAGCATCTGACAAAGCGCTGCAGCGGACGGCCGCGGCCTTGCGGTTCCTGCGGCACTCGAGGTTAGCAGGTTGCGCCTGGCTATGCGGCGGCCGCCGCTGAGCGCTAACGTTAGACGGATACCAAGTCATGCAGCCGCCAGTTTCTTTACCTGAAGAGAGTGCCTTTTTAGTTCGGCTTGGGCTAGGTCGTACTGAAGTTGCTGTTGCAGCCAACTCTCGGAAGTCGTGTCGAAGGCAATTGACAGCCGGACAGCCATTTCAGGGCTAATTCCGGAACGGCCGTTCAAAATGCTTGACAGGGTCTTGCGACTCACACCAAGTGCTTGGGCCGCCTCCGTCACGCTAAGGCCCAGGGGTTGAAGGCAAAGTTCTCGCAGGATTTCCCCGGGATGAGGAGGGTTTTGCATTTTAAGGGTGGATCTAGTGGTAGTCTTCATAGTCAACCTCCTTGACGTCGGAGCCGGAAAATATGAAAGTTACGCGCCAGTTTCCACTCACCCTGACAGCCCAACTGCCCTTCCGGTCGCCTCTCAGGGGGTGCAGCTCCAATCCTGGCAGCGCCATGTCTCTTGGTTCGATCGCCACGTTCAGCCGACCAAGGATGAGTCGAAGCCGACCGGCGTGCTTTGCATTTATTCCGGCAGTTGTGCCGTTCAGGAAAAAACGTTCCAACCCCTTGTGCCGGAATTTGAGAATCGCCACGGCGAAAATTGTAACATGTAACGTTTCAGGTTACAAGACCCGTCTAACTATTCGCTCCAGCGGACGGTCCGCTGCGCGCGCCGCCGCTGAGCTCAAGCGTTAGGCATACACAGAACATGACCAGCGTCGAATCACTCATTCAAAATAGCCAGAAGCTGACGGCTTTGTCTGGCGGTTGGCCATCCTTCCACGATGCGGAAGTTGTCGATCAACACTTGTGGCGTGGCGACGTCAAACCGGGCGATTGGGATGACAGGAATGTTTTCCCGGTGCTTACCATTAAGGTCAAGGTCTTGGAAGCAACACAGCCGGGCGCTACTCACGCCGGTCATGATGTTCTTACCACTTTGCGTTTTCACGATGTAAATGAGTTCAAGATGGCGGGTTTTAACCACCAGAATAGGATTCTCGAGCTTTCGATCACTATTCAGGACCGTGGCAAGCTTACTAGTGGCGAGAGTATGACGCCATGGTTGGTTGTCGAGTTTCAGTCAGGGTTCGGCATGGGCGCATCCTTTCGCTGCTTCCGCATTGAGGTTGTAGATGCTGTGCGATGCACCGAGGAAGGAAATGTATATGCCAACTATTCGCTCCAGCGGTCGGCGCAAACTCCGCGCCGCCGCTGAGCTCAAACGTTAGGCTACTGGAGAGAGATGATGCCAGAGGACAAGAAATCCCTCGTTTCCGGGCGGTTGCCCGAACATGAGAGCGGTGTGAGAAGAATGATCGCGGACGCTGGAGGAACCGCCTACAAGGCGTTCTTGTCGCTCGCCGAAGCCAAATCGGACGGAGATGGTGTCGTTGTCTTCGAGGGCGATTGGGGCGGACAGATCTACCTCGTCGCCCGGGCATCCTACGTCCAGTGTTCGGAAGCAGTGCTCCGGCAACTCGTTCTCGATCTTGACGCGCGCCAATGGAAAGACCCAGACGCTGCGCGTGTGTATTACGAACGTCAGCCGGTGGGTTCTGGTATCTCGGGGGGCATGGGTGGGGGCGTCGTTCTTCCTGATGTTTGGGTTCACGATCGGCTGCGGGGACTCGAAGGCACGATTCGGCGTGTCCTTACGGGCGAACAGGTGAGGCTCGAGGGGCAGGCCAGTTGCCTAACTACGGCGTGCAGCGGACCGGGGCCGCGCCTTTGTTCTGAGTTGGCCTCGAATCGAGCGCTGGGCGGACAAGTAATGGGGGACCCAGGTATGCGAATTGGGACTCCGCCACCGACCGATGGCCTAGTCACTCTCACGGCTTTTGTTCCCAGTGATGCTCCCGTGTTGTGTGACGGCGACCGTGACCGCGAGCATCGACGGTGGTTTGAGTTTCCCGACGACTTCGTGCCGTCAATCCAGCATTCGCTGGAGGCCATCGCTCGATGGGCGGAAGAACGAATCGAGGGTAAGCGGTTTTCCTTTGCGGTCAGAGATGCAGTCACCGACACGCTTCTCAGCGGCTGCGAGCTGCGGCCTCGGGCGGATGAGGCAGCGAATCTCTCTTACTGGACGTATCCGGTACATCGTAACCGTGGCATTGCGTCACGCGCCGTCGCGCTGGCGTGCCAGGTGGCATTCGGGGACTTTGGTTTTCGCCGGGTGGAGGTACTCACCGACCCGGACAATGCGCCATCCCGCCTGGTGGCCATTCGTAACGGGTTCAGAGTCGCCGGCATGCGTGACGGCCGTATCCTTCACGTACTCGAGGCGCAATGGTTCACGAACCGACAGGTTGTGTCCTGACCGGTGGGGGCCGCCCAACAACCGGCTTAAGCTGACGGCGCGCAGGAAGCCGGAGGCGGCTGGGAGTCGGTATTCGTGCGCCGCAGCTTAGCCGGAGCGTTAGGCGGCATTGCGGAATGAAAAAAGCAATACACATAAAGGAGAATAGCCATGCGAAAAATCATCGTCCTTGAATTTGTTAGCCTCGACGGAGTCATCCAAGCGCCGGGCGGGCCCAAGGAGGATATTTCCGGCGGTTTTAAGTACGGCGGTTGGACTGCTCCGCACTTTGACGACTTTACGAGCAAAGTGATGGGAGAGCAGATGAGCAAGGCCTTTGAGTTATTGTTGGGCAGAACTACTTTTGAAATCTTTGCGTCATACTGGCCGCACCACAGTGCTGGGTGGCCTGGTGTCAATGAAGCGAAAAAATATGTCGTCTCGCACGAGGAAATGAAGCTTGAATGGAAAAATTCGGTTCTTCTAAAGGGCGACGTGGTTTCAAAGGTAAAGAAACTCAAAGAACAAGACGGTCCTGATTTACAGGTTTATGGCAGTGGCAATTTTGTTCAGACCCTCTTGAAGCATGACTTGGTTGATGAATTTTGGCTCAAAATTTTTCCAATAACACTTGGGTCGGGAAAGCGCTTGTTTGCCGATGGAACGAGTCCGGCAGCGTTCAAATTAACTGGCAGCAAAGTTTCGCCACTCGGCGTTATTATTGCTGATTACAGGCGTGCCAGTGAAGTGAAGACAGGATTGCTTGGAGCTTAAATTTTTGTATCTATGCAGCGAATCGCATCACCGCCTAACAACGGGTTGCAGCCGACGTTGCTCCGCTACGCTCCGCAACGCGGCTGAACCCGAACGTTAGCCAGCGAGGAACAAGAATGCCGAATGGGTTTCATGGCAGACAAGAAGAATGGGATCGTATTGAGCATCCGTTAAGGAAGCTCGACGGCATGCTTGAAAGGTTCGCAAGGGATAAGCGGCTGGTTCTGAGAAAAAACGAAAGAAACTGGCCGGACCGCTCATTCCGATGGGGAGACCGCCCGAATATCCTTATTCAGGTCTTTTTGGAGTCGGAAAAGCAGTCTACTTACACACTGTGGATTTCGGCTGCCGATCATCGCAGTCGAGCCGATTATTGGAAGCACAAAACGCTGCTTAAGGCGGTACCAATTGATGAGCTAGCTCAACAGCTTCCAGATCTACTAAAAGAAGCATATGCCACGGCCAATGAATGGATTGATATTTATAATGCGGCTGGCTAACTATTCGCTGCAGCGGACGGCGCTTGCGCGCCGCCGCTGAGCTCAAATGTTGAACTCCGGAGATGAGGAAGGAATGCCGAGACTCTCGTACTTCTATGGTATCGCTATCTATATGTACTACCGCGACCACGCGCCACCTCACTTCCACGCCATTTACGGTTCCGACGAAGCCGAGGTCGCAATCCGGTCTCGCCGGCTATTGCGGAGCAGCCTCCCAACACGCGCCCTCGCACTGGTTCGGGAGTGGGCTAGAATGAACGAGAGGGAATTGCTCGCGGCCTGGACGGGCGCACAGACGGATGAGTCGCTGCGGCCGATCCCGCCGCTGAAGTAAGGAGGTATTATGAGCGCTCCAGTGCTGAGAGTTGAGGCCGCCCGCTTAGTGGGCTCTCACGAACTGCTCCTGCGTTTCAACGATGGCGCCGAGCGCCGGGTCGACCTGCTTCCTGTGCTCACAGGGTCGGTGTTTCAGCCTCTCCGAGATCCGGAGTTCTTTTCTCGGGTCACCCTTGATCCAGTCGCGGGCACGGTAGTCTGGCCGAACGGAGCGGATTTCGCCCCCGACTACTTGAGACAACTCCCTGACGTGGGGAAGCAGCAGGGACGCAGAAGAGAGTCCAACTATGCGCTCCAGCGGGCGGGTGGCGCGGGGAAGGTCGCGGAAAGGCCGAGTACCCGCCGTCGCGCCCCCCGCCGCTGAGCGCTGTCGTTAGGCGCCAGAAGAGCTGGTTCGTTTGGTGCATCAAGATTGGGGGAGAAATGAAAAGAGTTACAGACATCGGCGGCATCTTCTTCTTGGCTAAGGACCCCGTCGCGCTGAGGGCCTGGTACAAGAAGCACCTGGGCATAGACGTCCAAGAATGGGGTGGTACTGCGTTCAAGTGGGCAGACGAAGCAGTGCGCCCCACTACGGGCACCACCGTATGGTCCATCGGCGGGCCCAGCGGAGACAACTTTGCGCCCAGCAAGGCCCCCTTCATGATCAACTATCGGGTGGCGGATTTGGCAGCGTTGCTGGATGCGCTCCGGAACGAAGGCTGCCATGTCCTTGAGAAGGCAGACGACTCAGAGTATGGAAAGTTCGGATGGGTCATAGATCCAGAAGGGAACAAGGTGGAGCTTTGGCAACCACCTGCCGGACAGTAGCATCGAGGTACAAGCAAACAGTGCAGCTGGCGCCTAACAGGTCGCTGCAGCCGTCACCGTTCTCGTCGCTTCGCTCCTCGCCCGGTGCGGCTGAGCTTCGTCGTTAGGCGTCCGAAGGGATCACGCCAGTTGACAGTTTAGGGGTATTAGAGATATCGTTAAACGTACTTTTGGAGGTAACGTTTATGGCAAAGGTGCCCGATATCATTCCAATTACAGACCTTCGTAAGAATGCCGCCGCAGCGCTGAAGCGCGCCAAGTCATCGAAGCAACCCGTCGTAATCACCCAGCGAGGAAGGGCGGCGGCGATTCTTCTGAGCATGGAGGCTTACGAGCGCAGTGAGCACGAGCGCCAACTTTTGCGTCTCATCGCACAAGGCGAGAAAGAGATCGCGGCCGGCAAGGGATTCGAACTGGACGCGGTGCTTACCGAGGCAGACGCTCTTCTCTCCGGTGGCCCAAAGTGAAGCTTCAGTTTACGCCCTCCGGACGCATCCGGTTTCTTAAGGCGGTGTCCTATATCCATCAGGATAATCCGCAGGCCGCCGTCAAGTTTCGGAATAGGGCAGCGCAGATACTCCGACGCCTCACAAAGTATCCGGAGTCGGGTCGACTTATTCCAGAGTTTCCCGATCTTCCCTTTCGCGAGGTAATTGTTGCACCATACCGGTTCTTTTACCGGCCTAAGGGCAAAACCATTTGGGTGGTCGCGTGTTGGCATGGAGCGCAGTTGCCCACAGAACCGGTGGAGGGAACGGACGTCTAACGATTCGCTCCAGCGGCCGGCGCAACAATCGCGCCGCCGCTGAGCTCATACGTTAGGCCTACACAAATGAAGATCATTGGTACTGTGGCATTGTTGGCATGCGCGGCCTGCTCGTCGCGGCCCGTCGCAACTCGGGGAGCAGAAAATATGCGCCTTGCCATCATGCGGAGCATGCCAGATGGGTTCGGCATCTTCTTCTCAGAACTGGCGGGCGAGTGGCGCTTTGTTGCCAAGGGAACAGACCCGGCACTTTCGCCCGACGGCCGACTACTCGCCTACACCGCGCTCGTGAAGACAGGAAGTGAGGAGGGTCGCCGAATCCGAGTTGTCGACATGACGACGGGGCGGTCGTCGTTTTCGACCGAAGTTCCAGGAGGTTCCGAGCAGTACGGCGCGGTGTGGTCGGCAAATAGCGCCTTTCTGTACTTCCACGTGTTCTATCCCAAAGAGAATGCGCGGTGGACCATCGGCAGATTCTCATACCCGACCTTCGAGTACTCGCGGGTCGGTGACCTCCCGCCGGGTGTGCCGCCACCCGCGGCTTCTGCGGACGGTCGCTTCTCGCTCGCCAACGATATCGTCCGCGGATATCCTGGTTTTGACCATGACGGGCCCCACGGTTTGTTCGTCGTTGAACACCCAACGCTCAAGCGTACTCTGCTAACACCCCCTGGGTTCCTGATCGGTGATAGCAGCTGCTGGCTGCAATCGACCAATGAAATCCTGTTCGTGGGGATCTGGCACCCGGACAGCTACCGGGCAACCTGGCATGTCTACCGCATCAACCCTTTCGAGAGAAACTGGGCGATCGTTCCGGAAGCCGACTGGGTCGACAAACGAATCACCGAAGGGCAACAGATCTCGTGCTCGCGGCAGTGAGGGCCTAGCTGGCGGCTGCACCCGACGGCCGCTGCTGGACTGTCAGCGGCCGCGGGTGAGCCGCTGTCGTTAGGCCTCACACGCGCTGCGAGCGAACTTGACAGGGGAACCTTTCCGAGGCTATACATTGTATATCCTGGAGGGGTGTAGAGATGGTCACGAGGGTACAAAAATGGGGGAACAGTCAGGGTCTCCGCCTGGCCAAGCAGGTGCTTGAGGACGCACACATTTCAGTTGGCGATGACGTCGACATAACTGTACGGGACGGCACGATTATTATTACTCCGATAAAGCGCGTCCGCGGCAAACGGAGCCTGCAAGAGCTGGTGTCACGTATTCCCAAAGACTATGAGGCTGGTGAAGTCGACTGGGGCAACCCGATTGGCAGAGAGGTTTGGTAAATGCGGCCTTACGTCCCGAAAAAAGGCGACTTTATCGCCGTGACTTTTGACCCCCAGTCTGGCCACGAGCAGAGGGGCCGGCGACCTGCACTGGTCGTGAGCAACACTCAGTTTAATGCGCATACGGGTCTTGCTATCGTTTGCCCTCTCACCAACAAAGATCGGAGATTCCCCTTCCATGTCGCTATTGATAATCACCCAGAAGTCACCGGATTTGTGATGGTGGAGCAGGTCAAGTCGATTGATTATCGCGCACGCAAGGCCCACAGAATTGGAAGCGCCTCCGAAGCCGTGCTTGAGGAGGTCCTCTCCATTCTTGATGCCTGTATTTATTAGAGGTCTAACAAGGCGCTCCAGCGGCCGCGAAAAAGCCGCGCCGCTGAGCATCGACGTTAGACCGCAAAATTGGACAATGGAGCCAATGGAGGCCACTCCGATTCGAATGGGACCACAAAAAAGCGGAATTAAACCTTGAGAAGCACCGTGTATCATTCGAGGAGGCGATGTCGGTGTTCGGCGACGCTTTATCGCTCACGATCGCGGACGAGTTGCACTCTGTTCGAGAGCAAAGGTGCGTGCTGCTCGGTTTCTCGAACCGAGGCCGACTCGTCGTTGTGGTCCATGTCGATCGGGCAGCTGCAATTCGAATCATCGGTGCACGCGAGGCTACCGCAAAAGAGAGGAAGGCTTATGAGGGTGGGGATTATGAAAAGAGGTAAAAGCACTCCCAGAAAAGCTGAGATGCTCGCTGAATACGACTTTTCAGATGGCGAGCGCGGAAAATACGCGAAGCGGTTTGCGGAGGGCACAAATATCATCATTCTGGATCCGGATGTGGCAGAACTATTCCCTGATTCAAAGACTGTGAACGAAGCGTTGCGCGCTTTGAGTAAGATCGCCGATCGCCAAAGAAAGTTATCTTCCAGGAGCAAATAGACCAGTCAAATGCAGTCTAACATCGGCATTCAACCGCTGGCGCAAAAAACTGCGCCGCGGCTGATGCCAAGCGTTAGGCCTCACGCAGGCTACAGGGATGACATCATGGCTATATGCGCGGTGAACTACCCCACGATTAGCTCTGGGGACTACGAGTGGATTCAGTCCATTCGGCGGGAGCACGACGCGCTCTTCTTCGACGTCGTACGACCTCATTTCACTTTGGTCTTTCCGACTGAAAATGTCGAGAAGTCGGAGTTCATCGCACACGTCGCCGAAGTCGCGAAGCGGATCAGTCCCTTTGACGTCGTGCTTCGCTGCGCGATTTTGGGTGATCCGAGTTTCATGGATCATGCACACGCCTTCTTGGTTCCGGACGAAGGCTTCAGTGACGTTGTGAGGCTGCACGACGCGCTCTACACGGGACCGCTTCGGGCTGAATTGCGGCTCGATTTGCCCTTCATTCCACACATCGGTGTAGCGAGCACTCCGCGCATAGCCGAGTGCAAGGCCATCGTAGACGATCTCAATAGCAAGGGGTTCGAAATACATGCTCGGGTCGAGAAGCTCGACATCATCGGATACGATGGGAATAGGACCTGGACGATTGAGGAGTGTGCGCTTGGCAGAGCGACGGCCTAACAACCGCATGCAGCGGACGCGTTATGGATAGAATGCCTAAAGCCAATAGTCAGCGGCGCGCCGCTGATGCTAACGTTGGGCGGACAAACGAAGATGCGAGAGGGGTTGGGTGCTGATGATGCTTCAAAGGTCGATGGAAAACGCATTCTCGTCTTGTTCATCTAAGGTGTTGGCTGAGAAAGGCAGGTGAATCTATATGAAAAAAGCTGCGCTCTCTGAAGTTAAAGACGATCTCTCTAAGTTTCTGAGGCACGCAGAGAAGGAAGAGGTAGTGATTACGAGGCATGGTCGGCCGGCCGGCATTTTGATCGGCTTCGCGTCGGAAGACGACTGGTTTGATTACCGGCTTGAGCATGATCCCCGGTTTCTAGAACGAATCGAAGCTGCGCGTCGAAGTATCAGGGCAGGCCAAGGCCTTAGGATTGACGATATCGAAACCTGATAAAAAGGGTGCCTAATTATGGCATTCAGCCGCCGGCGCAAAAGGCGCACCGCGGCTGATGTCGGACGTTAGGCTGATCGTGGGCGTCATCGACAACTGGAGATGAATGAGTCATGCAGATCCACTACCTCGAAATCGTGACTAAGGAGGTCGACGCGGTGTGCGCCGCGTACGCCGTAGCGAACGGCGTGCAGTTCGGCGAGCCGGATGCCGGACTCGGCAACGCACGGACGGCCGCGCTGCCGGGAGGCGGGCTGGTGGGGGTGCGGGCGCCTTTGCACGAGTCAGAGGAGCCGGTGGTGCGGCCCTACTGGCTGGTGGACGACATCGAAGCGGCCGTTGCCGCGGCGGTGGAGGCCGGCGGCGAAGTCGCCCATCCGCCGATGGAGATCCCTGGCCACGGCACGTTTGCCATCTACATCCTGGGCGGCATCCACCACGGGCTCTGGCAGTTGTAGGCTCGTGACGGCCCGTGAAGCCGCAAGCCTAACTACCGCATGCGGCACGTCGCTGCGCGCCGCCGCTGATGCTGAGCGTTAGGCGGACGAGAGTGGCAGATGGGTGACTCGAAGGCAGACTGGTGGCGGTGCGGCGGGTCGGCGATGTGGGGCGCGTGTCTTCGGCTGCTGGGCTCACTACTGGGCGGAATCATTGCTTTCGCAGTCTGGCTTGTCGCCGTCCTGGTCCGCATGCCGCGTCCGCCGGTGCCACCTTCATTCGCAGTCACGCTCACCGCTCCTGTCGTGACGGCCGCCGGTTTCGGCCTCGGCATGCTTGTCGCCGAGCGCCTCACGCGGCGTCGCCAAAGTGGTTTTTGCGGGGCGTACCTGTGGTCTTTGGTTGGAGGCACAATCGGGACCCTGGCTATGTTTCCCCTCGGAGGGATGATGGCCGGATTTGGTCTATTTGCCCTTGGAACAGCAGCCCTGCTCATTCGGGAGGTCATGTACCTGAGGTACCTGCAGACTGGCCGCGGACATAGCTGACAGAATGTCCGGAGACAGGCTCTAACCATCTCGCTGGCGAACGAGGAGACCGCCCAACAAGGAATTGGACCGGACGGCGCCCTTGTACCGTCTTGGTCGTCCTATCATGGGCGCCGCCGGTCAATTCCGGCATTAGGCTGAGAGGTTGGGCGTGAAACCACGCAAATTGCTGGCGAAAGCGATATCGTCTCCCGCTAACTTGCGCTTTTCGGAAGATGGTGCGCAGCACGCCGAGCCGCTGCATTCCATAGTCGACGGGGAAGTCGAGTTCGTGGCTTTTGGGAGTTGCGCCAAACTTCAAGACGCTGTCGAAGCCTTGCGAGTTGACCGTTGCGGGAAGAAGATGGGGATTTTTCTGATGATATCATTGGCTGCCTCCAGGCGCTCTCTGCGCCGACAGCCGGACGATATCAAAGCCCCTCACATCGAGTCAGGCAGCCTTGCCGAAAGGACACGGACCAGCAGAGGGAAGGCATGGCGAGGCGTGATCGACGTGGGTTCGATTTCGGTCGCGTTTTATTTTTCCGATCAGCAGCCTTGAGGGTTTCACATTGAGGTATCACGCACAGGGCGAACCATAAATCCTTCATTCTGATTTGGTTGCCCGCCCTCGGTATCAGCAATTGACGAGACTCAGGGCTTCGAGCATGCTCGGACGCCAATTTCCGCGGCCAAGCTCATTCGATGCGAAGGGCGGTCATGGGATCGGCAATCGCTTTTCTTGCAGGGACCAGGACGGCCAGGATCGCTACGCAAATCCAGAGCATCGAAATGGCCGCGTAGGAGATTGGATCCAAAGGACTCACTCCATGCAGCCGATTGACGAGCAGACGGGCTGAAGCTATGGCGCAAGGGAGGCCAATTGCCAAGCCAACAAGGACCGAAGCTATTCCTTCGCGAAAGACAATCTTCATTATGTTGGATTGCGGCGCTCCCAGCGCCAGACGAATTCCAAACTCACGACTACGTCGTGCGACCGAATAGGAAATGACTCCGTACAATCCCACGCTGGCCAGCAGCAGAGCCAGACCGCCGAAACACGAGAGAATAAATGCGGTTGAGCGTTCTCGTGAAAGCGCCAATCGCATTTCCGCCGACAGCGGTCGAACCCCTCGCACCTTGGCTTCGGGGCCAAAGCTTTCAAAGACCTTGCGAATCTGATTGATCATCGAGTTTGCATTGCCTTCAATTCTCACATGCAGTTTGCTGGCGCCACCCTCACTATAGCCGAGCTGGGCCGGTGTAAAATAGACATACGGCTTTGGGCCGTTCCAAACCCTGGAGTATCCAGCATCCTTGACCACCCCCACGACCTCATAGATTTGTTCAGGATTTTTACGCACGTCATTGAGGCTTTTGCCAACCTGGAGCCGTTTGCCCAAGGGATTGAGGCCGGGCCAGAACTGGCGAGCCATCGTTTCATTGATAATCACAGTGCCGGCTGAAGCAGTGCGGTCGTCGTAGTCGGTGAAATCGCGCCCTTGAACCATTGGGATCTGGAGGGTTTTAAAATACCCTGGGGAAATGGCGTTGCTGTCAATCCAGCGATGGGCGCCGTTTGCGGCGATCGATTGCTCTGTACGAACCATCTGGTAGCCTCCGTAGCCCATTTCCGGCGGCGCATCCGAAGCCCAGCTTGCTGCAAGCACGCCAGGCAGCGCGCTGATCCGCTCGATCACTCTCTGGCGATAGCCGACATTCTTTTTATTATTAAATCCGTAACCGGGAGCGCCGGGATGTACAACCAGCACGTTGGTATTAAATCCAGGATCGGCCGTTCCGAAACGCGCGAGAACCTTGATAAACAATCCTGCGCCGATGAGCAAAATAAAGGAAAGCATTACCTGAGCCACCACCAGAATCCGGCGCCAGCGCGGTCCAGCGCCTCCGCGCAAAAAGCCTTGCTCCCTGAGTGTTGCGGTAATCTCAAGCCGGGAGCCCAACAAGGCGGGCGCGAGCGCAAATATCAGGTTTGCAAAAATTGCGATCGAAACGGCAATGGCAAAAATCCTCGGCTCGAAAACAAGTTCGAGATCGCGCAATGCGTCCATGGGACCCTGGCCAAGAGAGCTCTCCAAAGCCGGCAGACACTGCAGGGTTGCCCTCCATACGGCAAAACTCGCCGCCAACGAAATGGTCGAGAGAACCAACGATTCCGTAAGGAGTTGTCGGGCCACCCGGAAACGGCTTGCGCCAACTGCAAGACGGGTGGCGATTTCGCGCTGGCGCGCAGAATTCCTGGCCAGCAAGAGGCTGCTGACGTTTGCGCAGCATATCAGGAGGATGCAACCTGCCGCGACCAACAGAATATTTATGGAAAAAATCGTGTTTTCGTTCATCCGACGAGGGCCGGCAAGTGGATGCAGCTGGATTGTCCATCCATCCTCGGTTAGAGAGCCATCCGCGTGCGCTCCCCAGGACCTTCTCGAATCGGGATAGGCTTTGCTGAGCTGGTTGGAGACGACATTCATCCGCGCCTGCGCCCGTTTCAGCGAAACGCCGGGTTTGAGCCGTCCGATAACGTTAAGGAATCGTTTGTTCCGCTGTTCGAAAAGATCGGAATACATCGGCTCGTTTTCAAGATGGAGAGCGCGCTTAAACATGGGTAGAGGAATCCAGATGTCACGATAAGCACCGCCGTATTCGATATCCCGAAAACGCCTAGGAGTCCGTCCGAGAATTGCGGTTTGAAGGCATATTGTCGCCCTGGAGCTGCCTTATGCAGCGATCCGCCAGTCAGTCGAACATGTCAGATTGCAGAATGTAATTTTGCGTCACTCGCGGTGTGGACTGTGAGTT